>DASSOO010000370.1:0-10702 GCA_035700455.1 Gammaproteobacteria bacterium | reverse complement strand
GGAAGTGTCGGCCGCGACGCCGCTCGGTACGGTGGTCAACCGCGCGCAGGCCTTTGGAGCCGGCAATGCAGAATCGAATACCGCGACGGCGCAGGTTCAGATCCAGAATGAACTGATGCAGGACGTCAATACCATTGTCGGCCGTGTCGTCGGAGGCTGCGACAAGGAAGGCGAGGCACCCGCGAAGGGCGTCGCCCATGTGCGTGTCCTGATGGAGAACGGCGCGTATGCAGTGACCGACAAGGACGGTCGTTATCATTTCGAAGCCGTAAAGAACGGCACGCACGTGGTGCAGCTCGACAAGTCCAGTCTGCCACAAGGCTATGAAGTCGAGAGTTGCGAAGACAATACGCGCTTTGCCGGCCGCAGCTACTCGCAATTTGTCGAGTTGCACGGCGGCGCGCTTTGGCATGCCGATTTTCATGTGCGCAAGCTGCCGCCGCCGGAGGGACACGTGTCGCTGCAACTGCGTCAGCAAGGCGATGGCGCACGCGTGCATAACCGTGTCGAACTCAACGCGGACAAGGTGCCGGTAAAGCACCTGAGCGTTACCGTGCTGTTGCCGGCGACGTTGCATTACATTCCCGGTACCGCAAAGCTCGGCGGCAAGCCGCTGCCCGATCCGCAAGATATGGGTGGAGCGTTGATTTTCCGTCTCGATGACCGCTCCGCCGGCTGGCATGGCGAACTCGCCTTCGATACCGACGCGGCCGCGAACTCGCAGGCCGGCAAATTCTGGGTAACGCACGCGCTCGCGAACTTCGACACACCGAGCTCCAAGCATCAACATACGCCGGTGGTCGAGGCGAAGTTGCCGGTCGTTCCGCACTACGTAAGCCGTCACGAAGTGTTCGTGATCGATCATTTCGGTTTCGGTCGCTACGATCTGGGTCCCGAGCAGAAGCAGGAAGTCGACAAGCTGGTTGCAGCGATCAAGTATGCACGCAACGTTACCCTGACGATCACCGGTTACACCGACGACGTTCACGTACACGCGGATGCAGCCTATCGCGACAATCAGGAACTGTCGGTGGATCGCGCGCGCGCGATCGTCGCGTATCTGCGCCAGGCGGTCGGCATGAACTGGAGCGATGTAAGAATCGTCGGCCGCGCTGACCAGGATCCGGTCGCGAGCAACCGGACCGATGCCGGCCGTGCTGACAATCGCCGCACGGTAATCGATGCGGACTTTGAAGCGCAGGGTGTGCCGCTTCTCAATGACTTGGCCCAATCGCCGATACAAAAGGTTGCCACCAAGGGCGTTGCACCGGCCGATGCGACTACAGGCGGAGCGGCGTCGTCAGCGCCGGCGCCGGAGGCGGAAAGCGACGCGGACAAGACCAAGGACGACGGCTTCAAGCTCGATGCGCACTGGCTGCAGACGGCAAGCCCCGCACCGGAGATTATCTGGCCGGTAAAAAACCGGCTTCCGGCTTCGCCGGCGATCCACGTTGCCGTGAAGCATGCGCCGGACACACGGGTGCACCTCAGCGTCAACGGTCAGCCGGTGTCGGCACGCAACTACATGGGCGATACGCGCAACAAGGCCAGGACAGTTGCGGTCGCGGAGTGGCTGGGCGTGCCGCTGGTGGAGGGCGACAACCGGCTCGTCGCCGAGATCGTCCAGGGGGGCAAGGTCATCGATCGCATCGAACACAACGTGCATTATTCCGGCGCGCCGGTGCGAGCCGAAATCATCCCGGCGAAGTCGGTATTGATCGCAGACGGCAAGACCAAGCCGCGCATTGCGATACGTTTCTACGACCGCTGGGGGTACCCGGTGCGCCGCGGCATGGTCGGCCGCTACGTTGTCGAGGCGCCGTATACCTCATACCAGAGCGAGCAGGATCTGCAAAAGCGCCAATTGCTCGCGATCGGACCGCGTGAGCCGGTTTACACGGTCGGCGACGACGGCGTCGCGACGATCGTACTGACGCCGACGAATACCTCAGGCCAGGTGACGCTCGACGTTCCGCTTGCCAACCACACGCAGCAACAGTTGAGCGCATGGCTGAAACCCGGCAAGCGCGAATGGGTGCTCGTGGGCATCGCCAACGGTACCGCCGCGTTCAACGGCATCAGCGGTCACATGCAGACGCTCGACGGCGACGATCCGAATCGCGACATTTACCAGGACGGTCGCGTTGCGTTCTACGCCAAGGGCATGATCAAGGGCGAGTACCTGATCACCGCCGCCTACGACAGCGCCAAGGCAAGTGGCGTCACGCTCAACGGCCTGCAGCAGACCGTCGACCCGAACCAGTATTTCATGCTCTATGGCGACGCGTCCGAGCGCGGCTACGACGCTCAAAGCGCGAGCAAGTTGTATCTCAAGATCGAACGCGGCCAGTTCTACGCGATGTTCGGCGACTTCACCACCGGCCTCACGGTGACGGAACTCGCGCGCTACGACCGCCAGTTCAACGGCGTCAAGAGCGAATATGAAGGCAAGCACTTCAAGTACAACGCGTTCGCCGCGCGCAACGCGCAGTCCTACGTGCACGACGAGATTCAGGGTAACGGCACCTCCGGCCTTTACCACCTGTCGCACCAGCACATCCTGCTGAATTCCGAGCGCATAACGATCGAGACGCGCGACCGGTACCACAGCGAGCGCGTTATCAGTTCGCAACCGCTGAACCGCTATCTTGATTACACGATCGACTATGAAAGCGGCGCCATTTTCTTCAAGCAGCCGGTGCCCAGCCGCGACGAGAACTTCAACCCGGTGTATATCGTCGCCGAATACGAGGTGACGCGGCCGGGTGACCAGGCGATTACCGGCGGCGGTCGCGTCGCCGCCAAATTCGCGCATGACAAGATCGAAGTCGGTGCAACCTACGTCAACGAGGGTACCGGCGACGGCGCGAACAAGCTCTCGGGCGCGGACTTGCGCGTCGACTTCTCACCGACGACCGAACTCAAGGCGGAAGTCGCGCGCACCTCGACCGGCGCCAACGGTGTTGCATCGACGCTTGCCGGAAACGGCTTGCCGCCGGGCACGGCCGTCGGCACAAATAACAGCGATACGAGCGGTGCCGCTTATCTCGCGACGCTGCAGACGCATGGCAAAAAGCTCGAAGGCGAGGTATACCTGCGCCAGCAAGGCGCTGGCTTCGGCCTCGGCCAGCAGAGCCTGGGCCAGTCAGGCATGCGCAAGCTCGGTGCCGATGGACGCTACCGCCTCGACGAGAAATGGTCGCTGCAGGGCGAACTGTACAAGCAGCAGTCGCTGACGCAAACGGGCTCGCAGAACGTAGCCGATGCCGGCTTTGCCTATGCCGACAGCGGTAATTCGCTGACCGCGGGCGTGCGGCACGTGGAGGACAGCTACCTGTTGCCGATTCCGGCGGGTGAGCCGGCGACGTCGGCCGGAACGACACCGGCCGCCGCGAGCGGCGAAACTGATCAGGTCTATCTTGGCGGCAGCGTCGGCGTCTTCGATAACCAACTGACGCTTCACGGCACCACCAGCCAGAACGTCAGTGGCAACGACCCGGCTTATCCGAAAAGCACCGCGCTCGGCGCCGATTACAAGCTGTCCGATGCCGTGACGTTGTTTGCTAAAGAGCAATTTGCCGGCGGCAATGGCCAGCCGTCGACGCGCATGACGGAAATGGGCGTACGCTCGACGCCGTGGGAGCGCGCCCAGATCACCAGTTCCGTTACCCAGCAGATGACTGAATACGGTCCGCGGACATTCTCCACGATGGGCCTGACGCAAGGCTGGCAGGCAACGAAGGCGCTGACCCTGACTGCCGGCCTCAATCGCGTTTCCACCATGCACAGTCCGGCGGTGCCGGTGACCAACGCCGCGACGCCGCCGCCGGTCGGTACCAACAGCGAGGATTTCACATCGCTCTTCTTCGGCGGCACCTACCGGCAGAAACTATGGTCATGGACCGGTCGGGCCGAAACGCTGCATTCGTCGAGTCAGCGCAACTACGGACTCTTCAGCGGCTTCTACCGCGATCTCGAGAACGGTGACGCCTTCTCCGCGAGTCTGCAGATTTTCGACAGCAGCTACCAGGGCGGCGGCACGTCTTCCAGCGTCGATGGCCGGCTCGGCTTCGCGCACCGGCCGGACAACTCGGCGTGGACCGTGCTCGAACAACTTGACTTGATCTATGGCAACCAGCAGGGTCAGACCGGCTCGCTGTTTGCGCAGCAGGGCGCAACCGGAATCGCCGCCAGTCAGCAGAGCCCGGCCGCGCTCGCCGCGGCGCAAGGTACCGCCGCCGGCGCCGGCATTAACCAGAAGACCTGGAAACTGGTCAACAACCTGCAACTCAACTACCGGCCTGACGGCCGTTCGCAGTGGTCGATCTACTACGGCTCGAAGTTCGCGCGCTACCATTTCGACAGCGGCGAATACCAGGGCTATACCGACTTGCTCGGCAGTGAGTACCGCTACGACCTCACATCGCGCTGGGACATCGGACTGGTCGCGAGCCGGCTGCACACCTGGCGCTCGAACGTGTTCAAGAACAGCTTCGGCGTCGAAACCGGTACCGACATCGCAAAGAATATGTGGCTCAGTATCGGCTACAATTTCCTCGGCTTCTACGATCAGGACTTCGCCGCGGCGCACTACACCGCCAAGGGCATCTTCATCCGCTTCCGGCTGAAGTTCGACCAGGACACGGTACGCGAAATGGCGGATACGATGTTCTGAGGCTTCGGAAAGTGGCCATGGCGGTGACGCTGTCCGTATAACGCTTGCATGGACCGGATCGCTGGTTTCACGGGAATCGGCAAAGGGTGGGCGCGGCCTTGGATGGAGTCCGTTACAATACCCGCTCCCTGACGGGGCGCCACCGTATTAAGGGACTACATAGAGACAATAATCGGGAGTTTCCATGACCGATCAGGACGAAAACACGCTCATCGCGGTCCGCCGCGAGAAGCTCGCGGCGCTGCGCCGCCGCGGCAACGCTTACCCGAACGATTTCCGCCGTGACGCCTGCGCCGGTGAGCTCCACAAGTGCTACGGCGGCCGATCTGCAGAAGCACTCGAAGCCGAACCCATCACCGTGCACGTCGCCGGAAGGATGATGGCCAAGCGCGTAATGGGTAAGGCGAGTTTCGCCAAGCTCCAGGACCCGAGCGGCCAGATTCAGTTGTTCATCGAGCGCGACGCGCTGCCGGAAGGCGTCTACACCGACTTCAAGAGCTTCGATGTCGGCGACATCTGCGGTGCCGCGGGCGAGTTGTTCAAGACCAAAACCGGCGAGTTGACAGTACGCGCGACCGACCTGCGCCTGTTGACCAAGTCGCTGCGCCCGCTGCCGGAAAAGTTTCACGGTCTTGCCGACCAGGAAGCACGCTACCGGCAGCGCTACGTCGATCTCATCATGAACGAGGATTCGCGACGGCGCTTTGAGACGCGTATCCGCATCGTCGCGCACGTCCGCCAGTTTCTCGACAGTCTCGGTTTCAGCGAAGTCGAGACGCCGATGATGCACCCGATTCCGGGTGGTGCGATCGCCCGGCCTTTCAAGACGCATCACAACGCACTGGACATGCCGTTGTATCTGCGCATTGCGCCGGAGCTGTATTTGAAGCGGCTGGTCGTCGGCGGCTTCGAGCGTGTCTATGAAGTTAACCGCAGCTTCCGCAATGAGGGCGTGTCGACGCGGCACAATCCCGAATTTACGATGCTCGAGCTCTACCAAGCGTATGCGGATTACCACGACCTGATGGACCTTACCGAGGCGCTTATCCGCACGCTTGCGCAGGCGCTCAACGGCACGGCCGAGCTCAACGCCTGGGGCGAGCATTTCGACTTCGCCCAGCCGTTTGCACGCCTGACCGTGAAGGAAGCGGTCGCCGCACATAATCCGCAACTCGACACGACCCGTTTCGACGATGCGGATTATCTCCGCGAGGTGGCGAAGAAACTGGCGATCGCGGTCGAGGCCTCGTATGGCGCCGGCAAACTGCTGGTCGAGATCTTCGAAAAGACCGTTGAGCCGAACCTGATCCAGCCGACGTTTATTACAGCGTATCCGACCGAAGTCTCGCCGCTGTCGCGGCGCAACGACGCCGACCCGTCGATCGCCGACCGCTTCGAGTTTTTTGTCGGTGGCCGGGAATTGGCCAACGGCTTTTCCGAGCTCAACGATCCGGAGGATCAGGCGGAGCGCTTCCGCGCCCAGGCCGCAGCGAAGGCTGCCGGCGACGAGGAGGCGATGTACTACGACGCCGATTACATCCGCGCACTCGAATACGGCATGCCGCCGACGGCGGGCGAGGGTATCGGCATCGACCGGCTCGTCATGTTGTTTACCGACGCAGCGTCGATTCGCGATGTGCTGCTGTTTCCGTTGATGCGCCAGGAAGCGGTCGTCTGAAAACCGGAAGTGTGATGATCGACAGGGACACGTTGCCGTCACCGCCTCAGGCGCCGGGATTCCGGGCACTTGACCCGGCCCGTGTCGCGGACGGTCTCGAACGGCGGCTGAGCCATGCGCGTGCGACGGTTGAACGCACGCTGTCGTCCGATCCCGACCGCCTCATCGCAACGCTGGAGCTGATCGGCGAAGACCTTGCGCGCCGCTTCGCGCCGTTGCGTCACCTGAATGGCGTCGCCGCCAGCGCCGCAGTGCGCGCAGCTTACGAGCGCGCACTTGCCGCATTTACCGACTACGAAACCTGGCTGGGTCAGCATCAGGGCCTGTACCGGGCGTTTCGCGAAATAGCCGCGAAATCCGGCTTCGACATGCGCCCGCAGGCGGAACAGGCGCTGGTGCGGCATGCGTTGACGAATTTTCACCTCAGCGGCGCGGATTTGCCCGAGGCCGGGCGCGAAGAAGTCCGCGGGTTGATCGCCGAACTGTCTGTCCTCGGCAACCGCTTCGAAGTACAGTTGCTGGATGCGACCGACACCTGGCGGTTGCCGGTGACCGATGCCGGCGAGCTTGGAGGCATGCCTGAGGCTGCAGTCGCATTGCTTGCTGAACGCGCGCGCGAGAACAAGGTTTCCGGTTGGCTGGTTACGCTCGACCCCGCGATCGTCAACACGATCCTCACGCATGCGGACAACCGCGGGTTGCGCCGACGCGTGTACGAAGCCTGGATCAGCCGCGCTTCCGATGTCGATACCGCCGGCGGCAACCATGACAACGCCCCCGTTATCGAGGCGATTCTTGCGGTCCGCCGGCGGCTCGCGCAAAAACTCGGTTACACGAACTACGCGGATTACGCGCTGGTCAAGCGGATGGTGCGCAGCCCCGACGAAGTCGCGGAATTCCTGCGTGACCTCGCCGCCCGGGCGCGTGACGCCGCCCGCGTGGAATTTGCCGAATTGGCCGCGTTTGCCGCCGACAAAGGCCTTGAAGGCGGGATCGAGCCGTGGGATATCGCCTATTACACCGAAGAGCTGCGCGAAGAGCGCTTTGGCTTCGACGCTGAGCGCCTGCGCCGCTACCTGCCGGTTGACCACGTTCTTGCGGGGCTGCGTAAACTGTTGCGCCAGCTTTACGGCCTGCGTTTCCGAACGGTTAAAACGGTGCCCGTCTGGCATCCGGATGTGAGCGTGTGGGAGTTCGCCGGCGCCGACGGGACACGTATCGGCCGGCTGTATCTCGATCTGTACGCACGACCCGCCAAGCGCGGTGGCGCGTGGATGGACGAGGGCGGGCACCGGTTGCGGCTGGCTGGAATCGCGCGCCGGCCGGTGGCGTTCCTCACCGCGAACTTCATGCGGGCGGCGAGCGGCCGGCCGTCGCTGATCGAGCACGGCGATGCGGTGACGTTGTGCCACGAACTCGGCCATTGCCTGCACCATTTGCTGACGCGTGTCGATTACCCTTCCGTAGGCGGTATCAGCGGCGTGGAATGGGACGCGGTTGAATTTCCGAGCCAATTGCACGAGGAGCTTGCGTGGCATCCTGCGGGACTGGCGCAGCTTGCCGCCGACTTCGACAGCGGCGAGCCGATGCCGCGCACACTTGTCAGCGCGCTCAACGATTCGCGACATTTCCAGGGCGCGATGCGGCTGGTGCGCCAACTCGAGTTCGCGCTGTTCGATCTCGAACTGCACCGGCTTGAAAACCCCGCGCCGACGATTACGGACGTGCGGGCATTGCTCGCCAAAGTGCGCGCCGAAGTGCGCGTGACGCCGCTGTCGCCGTTGGATCGTTTCGAGTGCGGCTTTGCGCACATCTTCGGCGGCGGCTATGCCGCCGGCTATTACAGCTACCTCTGGGCAGAACTGATGGCACGTGACGGCTTTGCCGCGTTCGTCGAAGGCGATCGAATTTCACCCGCTGCCGGCACGCGCCTCGCCGATACGGTGCTCGCCTGCGGCGGCAGCCGTCCGGCACGCGAACTCTATCGCGCGTTTCGCGGGCGCGATCCGCGCCCCGACGCTTTGCTCGCCAAGTACGGCATCGCCTGAGGCGAAGGGCTGCTCAATCGCCCGCCGGCGCCGCTTCTTCGAACACGAAGCGAGTGATTTCGGAACGCGATCCGAGTCTCAGCATCGGTCCCCATGTGCCGGTACCCGGCGATACGTAGAGCCGGCTTGCACCGATGCGGAACAATCCGCGGCTGCGCGGAAACACGCGATGTACGATCCAGTTGAACGGAATAATCTGGCCGTCATGTGTATGGCCGCTGAGCATCAGGTCGATGCCGGCGCGAGCCGCATCTTCAAAACCGCGCGGCCGATGGTAAAGGAGGACCCTGTATTCGCCGCCCGCTTCAAGTGCCGCGAGTCCGTGCGCTACGGTGTCTTTCGCTTCGGCATCGTCGATACCTATTAAGGTAATCGGTCCATCGCGCACGGCCCGTCCGCGCAGGACCTCCACGCCGGTTTGCGCGAGACCTTCGATGATTGCATCCAGGTCGACGTAGCGCTCATGATTTCCGATGACATAGTAAATAGGTGCTTCGATTCGCTTGAGTGGTGCGAACCAGGCTGCATCGATGCCATGTTCATCGACAAGATCGCCTGTAATGACTACATAATCCGGCGCGACCGCTTCGATGCGCCGCACGATGCGTTCGAGCAGCGCGGCCGGGCGCGAACCCAGATGCACGTCCGTGATCTGCACCAGCGACTTGCCCGCAAGTGCCGCCGGTGCCGGTAACGCGATGGTGCGCAAATGCAGCCGCCGGGCGACGATAAATCCCGCAATCGCAAGCAACAGTGCAGTGCCGGCCAGCGCGAAGCCGCTCGGTTGCGCGGGCAGGCCCACCAGCGCGTTGACGATCTCGAACGCCAGCACCAGCGGAAACAACTGGAAGCACAGGCCGAGCCAGGTAAAGGCAAGGGCGGAGGCCGCACGCGTGAACCTGTTGTTCCATCGAATCTGCGCCAGGCGCGGCAGCAGCGGCAGCACGAAAATCGCGAGTAGCGCCGGCGTTCCCGGCTGCCAGGACGGCAGCGCGAGCGTGAGGATGCGGATCGCCGGGTAGGCCATGACGCCGAAGTACACGACGATGAAAATGAGCAGGAAGATGAGCGCGCGGTGCCGGCGGCGGTTCGGCACTGCGGCCGAAGCAGGTCGTTGGATTTGTGCGGGAGAATTCAAGCTGCTTGCGGAATGTGCGGCGATAACCTTCTGCATCATACCGCGGCGGCCGCGCCGCAAGCGAACGACCGTGCTCAGGCCGGAAATGACCGATCGAGCCAATCCGCAACGGGAATCTGTTTGCCACGCAAAAAGGCGGGATTGTAAAGCTTGCCCCGGTAGCGGGCGCCGGAATCCGCAAGTACCGTTACGATGACGTGCCCAGGCCCAAGGCGGCGCGCGAGACGGATTGCGCCGGCAACGTTGACGCCGCTCGATCCACCGAGGCACAGACCTTCCTCGATCACCAGCGCGTGCAATAGCGGCACGGACTCGCTGTCCGGAATACTGAACGCGCAATCGACCGGCGCGCCGGCGAGGTTGGCGGTGACGCGGCTTGAACCGATACCCTCGCTGATCGAATTGCCTTCCGCTTTGAGCTCGCCGTGTTCGATGTAATTCGCAAGTACCGAACCGGCCGGATCGGCCAGCGCGATCTGCACCTGCCGCTTGCGCGCCTTGAGCGCGCGCCCGACGCCGGCTAGCGTGCCGCCGGTGCCGGCGGCGCAGACGAAGCCGTCGACCCAGCCGTTGGTCTGCTCCCAGATTTCCGGACCGGTCGTCATTTCGTGGAAGTCGCGATTGGCGGTATTGTCGAACTGGTTCGCGAACCAGGCACCATTCGGCTCCCGCGCGTTCAGTTCGGCGGCGTGCGCCGCGGCAACGTGCACGTAATTTTTTGGGTCCCGGAACGGCACCGCCGGCACCAGCCTCACCCCGGCGCCGGTCAGGCGCAGCGCGTCGATCTTCTCGGCGCTTTGTGTGTCCGGCATGACGATGGTCGTGCGGTAGCCGCGGCTCGCACCGAGGAGCGCGAGCGCGATGCCGGTGTTGCCGGCAGTGCCTTCGACCAGCACGCCGCCGGGGTGCACCAGACCCCGGCGTTCGGCGTCGTTGAGAAGGCCGAGCGCAGTGCGGTCCTTGACCGAGCCTCCAGGATTGAGAAATTCGGCCTTGCCGAAGATTTCGCAGCCGGTCAGTTCGGACGCGTGCCGCAGCCGGACGAGAGGCGTGTGCCCGACCAACTCGGCGAAGTCCGCCCGCGCCCGGATGGCGAGGGAGCTGCGGCCGGTCGAATGTGCGGCTGCCGGTTCCGCTGTCATCGCGCGTTTCGCCGTTCCGCC
>DASSOO010000369.1:0-6141 GCA_035700455.1 Gammaproteobacteria bacterium | reverse complement strand
AGCAGCGCCGGGCCGCCCCACATGCGCGGATTCAGCCAGCGCCGTTCCTGCTTTTGCGTCGCCTCGCCCAGGTTGAGCATCATCACCACGAACACGAACAGCACCATGATGGCGCCGGCGTAGGTGATGACCTCCAGCGCGGCGGCAAACGGTGCGCCCAGCAGATAGAAGATGATGGCGACCGCGAGCAGGGATACGATCAGGTACAGCAGCGCGTGCACCGCGTGGGTGCGGGTGATGGTCATCACCGTGGCGGCCACGGCGACGAGCGCGGAAACGTAGAAGACGACGATCATCACACCTCCTCGGCCGCTGTCACGGCATCAGGCTGCGCACGTCGACCGGCGGCCGCTCGTGCTCTGCCTCGCCCTTGTCCTTGCCGCCGACCGCCATGCCGGCGACGCGGTAGAAGTTGTAGTCGTGGTACTTGCCGGTGCCGTCGATCAACAGATCCTCCTTCTCGTACACCATGTTTTCGCGCCGGTACTCGCTCATTTCGTAGTCCGGGGTTAACTGGATCGCGTGTGTCGGGCAGGCTTCCTCGCAATAGCCGCAATAAATGCAGCGCGAGAAATTGATGCGGAAAAACTCGGGGTACCAGCGGCCGTTTTCGTCCTCGGTCTTTTGCAGTGCTATACAGTCCACCGGGCAGGCGACCGCACACAGGTAACAGGCTACGCAACGCTCCTCGCCGTCCGGGTCACGCGACAGGATGATGCGCCCGCGCCAGCGCGGCGGCAGCGGCAGCGTTTCTTCCGGATATTCCACCGTCACCTTGCGGCGAAAGATGAATGTGAACACGTTCCAGATCGTGCGCAGGTTGCTGACGTATTTCATGTCAGGCACCTCCATGCGGCAGCACGGCCAGCACGACCGCACCGGTCGCGAGGAAATTGAGCAGCGCGAGTGGCAGCATCGCCTTCCAGCCGAACGCGGTGAGCTGGTCGTAGCGCGGCCGCGGCAGCGACGCGCGCAGCAGTACGAAGAACAGCATGAAGAACAGCGTCTTCAGCATGAACCATAGCCACCCGGGCAGCAGCGGCCCGTGCCAGCCGCCGAAATAGAGCGTCGTGATCAGCGCCGAAATCAGGATCACGCCGAGGTATTCGCCGAGAAAATAGAGCCCGAACTTCATGCTCGAATATTCAACGTGATAGCCGGCGACCAGTTCCTGCTCGCCTTCGGGCAGGTCGAACGGTAACCGCTTGGTCTCGGCGATGCCGGCAATCAGGAACACCATGAAGCCGAAGAATTGCGGCAGCACGTACCACAGGTTCTGTTGCGCCTCGACGATCTTGCGCAGGTTGAACGTGCCGGCAATCATCACCACGCCCATCAGCGCGAGGCCCATGAACACCTCGTAGGCAATCATCTGCGCCGCACCGCGGACGCCGCCCAACAATGCGTACTTGTTGTTCGACGCCCAGCCGCCGAGGACGGTGCTGTAAACCGTCAACGACGACATCGCGAGAAAGAACAGGACGCCGATATCGAGATTGCTGACGCCGATCGACGGCGAGATCGGCAGGATGCCGAAAGTCATCATGACCGCGACCACCAGCGACGCCGGCGCCAGAACAAACACGACCCGGTCGCCGAAGCGGGGCGTGAAATCCTCCTTCATCAACAGCTTGATGATGTCGGCGACAACCTGGAATACGCCGAACGGCCCGACGCGATTCGGTCCGTAACGCTCCTGCCACAAGCCGAGGAAGCGCCGCTCGATCCATGTAAGCGCCGCCGCCCACAACACCGCAATCAACATGATGAAAACGATGTTGAGGAGCGGGTAGCCAATTGTCTGCATCAGCGTCATGGCGCGGCTCCGCTCAGCCTCACCATCGCCGGCAGCCGCGCATTGAAGTCAGGCGGACCGAGCACGCCAATGACGCCCGCGGGCAATTCCGGCGCGAGCCGGAGCGGCAGCAGGCATTGCCTGCCGTCCAGACTGACTTCGACCGCCTTGCCGTCGCCGATGCCGAGGCTGGCCGCGGTGTCGGCGTTCACGGCAACGTGCGCCCCCGGCGCGCGCAAACGCAGCGCCGGTGAATGGCGCGACAGTTCTTCGGAGCCGAAGACATGATGCAGCCGTACCGCCAGCCATTCGCCGTCGCGTGCACGGAAGCTCTCGGGCACTGCGCCGGCGTATTGCCGGATCGCCTGCGGCAACAGCAATCGCTTGCCGGACTCGCCGCCGATCAGTGTGCCGGAAACTTCATCCTGGAACTTGTTGAGTGCCTGCTGATTGGAGTTCCAGCCAGGCGCCCAGAAAAAAGCCTGGAGCGAGCCCGGCAGCGGACCCTGGAAGCCCTCCATCGTGTAGCTCAACGCGCTGTCCGGATCCTGCGGCGGCTTCGGCTCATGAATATCGCGATTCGCGAACTTCGCGGTACGGCCGCTGTAGCGGTGCGGCTCACGCGAACCCTTGAGCCCGGCGACACGAAAATCGCTTGCAACCGCCGCCTGCTCGATGCCGGCGAACACGGGCAGCATCTGCGCGCACGCAACAGTCATCTCGTCGAGGTGATGCCAGCCGCGCGCCGCATCGCGGCCGTTGGCACGCTGCACGTCGCGCAGCCATGTCCAGCCAGGCCGGATATCAGGCACCGGCTCGAGCAGTCGGAAGAAACGCTGCGCCCTGCCCTCGTTGTTGACCAGCGTGCCGTCGCTCTCGGCGAAGCTGCCGGCCGCCAGTACCAGGTCGGCGACGGCGGTCGTGCCGTTTTCGAGACAATCGAGCACGATGACGTGGCCGGCGCGGTCGAGCGCCGCCTCGATCCGCTCGCGTTCGAGACGCCGGAACAGATCGTTTTCGAGAATCACGACGGTATCGTCGCCGCCGATGCATTCGAGCGCAGCTTCAAGATCGTTGCCGCCCATCAGGCTCGCGCCGACGCTGTTGCATTCGGGCAGAACCATGGCCACCATCGCTGCCGGATTCGCGGCCGCAAGCGCATCGGCAACATTCGCCGCCGCTTCGATTACGGCCGCGCTGCCGCAGCCGGTGCCTGAAACGATCAAGGGGCGCTTTGCCTCCCGTAATGCCGCCGCGATACGGTCCGCCGTCGCGCGTGTCGCATCGTCGAGGTCCGGCACCGCCGGCGCGGCGTCGTCCAGCACGTGCGCCACTGTAAAACCGAGCCTCGCCATGTCGTCCGGCGCAAGTCGCAGTGCGTCGAGCGCCACGTCGTCGAGCCGGGTCGGCGCCGTTGTTGCAATAAAGAACGGGCTCTGGAAGTGCGTGCCGATGTGGCGCACGCTCTTGTCGTGCCAGAAATCAACACCGATCTGTTCGGCTACGGCGTACGATTTCTGCCGCACCGTCTGGCGCAGCGCGAGCGCCAGACGCGGCGCGGTGTTGCTGACGTCTTCCCCCAGCACCAGCACCGCGTCGGCCTGTTCGGCTTCGCGGTTCGACGCGATTCGCGCGTGCCCGTCACGCAGCGCAGCCACCGCCTGCGCGACCAGCGCCGCTTCGCCGCGCGCCATTCCATGCGAAAAGCGTTCCGCGCCAGTCAGCGTCCGCAGCGCGAAATTGTCTTCCAGCGAAGCGCGCGGCGAACCGATTCCGATCACGTGTTGCGGATGGCGCGTCAGTGTCGCGAATCGTTCAAGCGCGTCGTCGGCGGCCAGTGTTTCGCCGTCGGCACGCGAACAGCGGATGCGTTCCGGCATATTGGCGAACTGGTAGCCGTAGCGGCCGCGGTCGCAGATGAAATAGCCGTTAACCTCGCGGTTGTAGCGATTGACGATCCGGCGTACTTCGCCATAACGCTCGCCCGGGCTGATGTTGCAACCAAGGCTGCAATGATGGCAGATCGACGGCGCAGTGCGCAGATCCCATTTACGCGTGTAATGTTCTGAAAGCGTCTTGTCCGTGAAAACGCCTGTCGGGCACACTTCCGCGAGATTGCCGCTGAACTCGCTTTCGAGCGTGCCGTCCTCGGCGCGGCCGAAATACACGTTGTCGTGGATGTGGAACGCCTCCAGGTCGTGGCCGCCGGCGTATTCGTAGAAACGGATGCAGCGATAACATTGAATACAGCGATTCATTTCGTGCGTGAGGCACGGCCCGAGGTCCTGGTTACGGTAGGTCCGCTTCGGAAAGCGTGTGCGCCGGAAGCAATGTCCGGTCATCACCGTCATGTCCTGCAAGTGACATTCGCCGCCCTCCTCGCACACCGGGCAGTCATGCGGGTGATTCAGCATCAGCCACTCGATAATCGTCTTGCGGAAGCTGCGCGACTGCTCGTCTTCCATCGCGATGCGGGTGCCATCCGCCGCCGGCGTCATGCACGCCATCACGATCCGCCCGCGCTTATCGTTCTCGTCCTTGTATTGCGTCACCGCGCACTGCCGGCATGCCCCGACCGAATGCAACGCCGGATGCCAGCAGAAATACGGCAGGTCGAAGCCCAGCGACAGACACACGTGCAGCAAGTTGTTGCGCGCATCGGCCTCGTAGGGGCGGTTGTCGATGTAGATGGTGGACATTATCGGATACCGGGGCCGGGGGCCGGGGGCTGGGGGCTGGGGCAAGAAATCAAGCAACTTGACCGTGCTTCACCCTCACAAAGCAACCGGGTTGAAAATGCGGCGCCCAGTTCGCAAATACCTGTGTGTCCGAGTTGCTCTATCCTTGCCGGCATTTTTCTCACTCCAGCCCCTAGCCCCCAGTCCCCAGCTCCGCGCTAACACGATACGAACACCCATGCTCCCGAATGTGCCGCTCAAAATCGTCCTTGAATAACTTCAACCCGGTCTCCAACGGCATCATCGCGCCCGGCGCGTGCGCGCAGAACGTGTTCTTGCCGCTGAGAAAGCGCGTGTGCATTTCGAGGATGTCGACGTCTTCGCTGCGGCCATTGCCGTTTTCGATCGCGAGCAGCAACCGCTCCGTCCACGGCAGGCCTTCGCGGCACGGCGTGCACCAGCCGCAGGACTCCTGGGCAAAGAAATGTTCGAGGTTGGCGAGGGCGCCGATCGGGCAGGTGCGGTCGTCGAGGACGATCATGGTGCCGGTGCCGAGGCGCGTGCCGGCGACGCCCAGCGAATCGAAATCCATCGGCACGTCGAGATGCTCCGGACCGGCAAATTGCGTCGATGCGCCGCCGGGCTGGAATGCGCGTAGTTGATAACCATCCTGCATGCCGCCGGCGTGCCCCTCGAACAGTTCGCGCACCGTAATGCCCATCGGCAGCTCCCACAGGCCCGGCCGTTTGACGCGGCCGCTTGCACCATAGAGCTTGGTGCCGCCGTCCTTGCCCTTGGCCCGGCTGATGCCGTTGAACCAGTCGGCGCCGCGCGCGACGATGTGCGGCACGTTGCATAAGGTTTCAACGTTGTTGACGACGGTCGGCTGGCCCCACAGGCCTGCGACCTGCGGCAGCGGCGGCTTCCAGCGCGGTATCGCACGCACGCCTTCCATCGCGTTGATCAGCGACGTCTCCTCGCCGCAGATGTAGCGCCCGGCGCTGCGATGCAGCGCAATATCCAGGCTGAAGCCTGAGCCGAGGATGTTCCCGCCGAGGTAACCCTTCGCGCGTACTTCGTCGAGCGCGCGCGCGAGCCGCCGCGCCGATTCGTGATAGGCCGCGCGCAGGAAAATGAATACCGCCTGCGCCTGAATCGCGTAGGCGCTGATAATGAACGCTTCGATGCACTGGTGCGGATCGCCTTCCATCAGCAGCCGATCTTTGAACGTCCCCGGCTCCATTTCGTCGGCATTGACGAGCAGGTATGACGGCGGCCGCGCCTTGTCGCCCTGCGGCACGGCGGCCCATTTGATGCCGGTCGGGAAGCCGCCGCCGCCGCGCCCGCGCAGGTTCGACTGCTTGACCATGTCGATGATGTCGGTCGGCGCCAATTCCTTCAGCGCCTTGCGCAGCGCCTGGTAGCCGCCGGCCTTCTCGTAGCCGTCGAGATCGAGCGGCTCACGACCCGGCTGGATGTTCCTGGTCAGCACCGGTTCCATTATTCGTATTGCTCCAGGATCGCGTCGATGTTATCGGCGTTAAGATCGCCGAGATAATCTTCGTCGATCATCACCGCGGGCGCATGATCGCAGTTGCCGAGACACGGAATCGGCAGCAGCGTGAAACGCCCGTCGTCAGTCGTGCCGCCGAGTTTAATGCCGAGTTT
>DASSOO010000368.1:0-5072 GCA_035700455.1 Gammaproteobacteria bacterium | reverse complement strand
CAGCCCGAATGCCGCCGGAACGTCGGAGAACGACACGTTTCCGGAAATCGTGTAGCGGATCGCCGAGCGGTACGCGAGCCCGATCCGGGTGGCGGGACTCAGGTTGAACATGGCGCCGAGATTGAAGCCCCACGCGGTGTCGTTGCCGTCCAGCTTGACGGTGCCGGACTGACCCGCCCCGACCAGCGGAAACAGCGGCGTCCCGAACGCCAGCGCACTGTAGTCCACCGCATTGGTCAGCTCGGCCTTTGCGTACTGGTAATCGATGCCGGCGCCGATCGTGACCGTGTCGTTGAGCTTGAAGGCAATGCTGGGATTCAGATTGTAAGTCGTCAGCGACGATTTGATGGCCTGGAAGCGCCCCATCCAGTCACTGTCGTACTCGGTGACCAGCCCGAACGGCGCATTCAGCCCCACGCCGAGCCACAGGCGCGGATTGACCTGGTATGAAAGATATCCGCTCGGCACCAGCGCCGGGCCTTCCGCGTCACCGCCGGTGCCGCCCAGCGGCTGCAACGGTGCGGCAATCGATCCGGTATTGTTGAACTTTGCGGACGGGACGACGAGGTCGCCGGCAATCGCGAATTGCGTGCCCGGAAGATGGCTCATGCCGGCCGGATTGAAAAAAATCGTGCTGGCATCTCCGGCCACCGCGCCGGCCCCGGCGAACGCATTGCCAAGGCCGCTGGCATTCTGCTCCTGCAATGCGAATCCGGACGCAAGCGCAGCTGCCGGCAATACTGAAAGGGTACAAACAATGACAGGCGAAGCGAACTTTCTGAAAGCGCACATCGTTACCCCCCTTTGTCGGTGAACCCACAATGCGAAGTCTGCAGTAACGGCGCCGGCGCGTCACGCCGTATTATCCACCCTTTTTCAGCCCTTTATTCGGGCTATGGTCGCATCTCCGATCGCGTATGTCTGCGGCAGCCGGGGCTACTGCTGTGCCCCAACGATACGCGGCCGGCGCCCGGCGTCAACCGCAACATAAGTCAGCGTCGCCTCGGTCACCTTCACGCATTCCGGATGAACCGGATTGCGCTGCGCATAGACCTCGACGTTGACCGTGATCGACGTGCGCCCGACACGCTCCACCTCGGCGTAGAAGCTCACGACATCGCCGATGAAAACCGGCTGCTTGAACTGGAACGAATTGACCGCAACCGTCGCCACCCGTCCTTTCGCCGCCCGCACCGCCGGAATGCTGCCGGCGACGTCGACCTGCGACATGATCCAGCCGCCGAAAATGTCGCCAGACTGATTCGCGTTCGCCGGCATCGGCACCACGCGGAGGGCCGGCTCTTTGTTTACGGGCAATGTTACTTCGGATTGTCGTTCTTGATCCGTCATTGTTTCCTCTTCATGGTGAGGAGTGAGGCGTGAGGAGTGAGGGGTTGAAGTTTCCGGCGCGCATCGCGCGCCGCATAATTTACTCCTAACACCTCACTCCTCACGCGTTACCTCTCACCTACCATAAATGCGCGTTACGCTAGCGCCAAAATGTTCCATCACCCGCGCGCGCCGCACCTTCAGCGTCGGCGTCAGCAGGCCGTTGTCCATCGACCACGGATCGAGCGACGCGGCCGCGCGGTGCACTTGCGCATAGCCGGGGAATTCGGTGATCTGGCGCGCGATGCGCTCGACGATCAGCTTTTCCGCCGGCTGGCTTGCGCACAGATCCGGTCCCGGCGCGTCGATGCCGTGCGCCGCCGCGAGCCGCTGCCACTCGTCCGCGTTCAGCACCGCGAGCGCACCCAGAAATGGCCGGCCTTCGCCAATCACCATCACCTGCTCGAACAGCGGATCGCGCAGGATCGCCGTTTCCATGTCGCCGGGCGGCACTTTCTCGCCGGTCGACAGCACAATGATTTCCTTCAGGCGGCCGGTGATGAACACGTGACCGGCATCGTCGATGCGCGCGGTGTCTCCGGAATTGAACCAGCCGTTCGCGTCCAGCACCGCCTGCGTCGCCGCCTCGTTGTTCCAGTAGCCCAGCATCACGTTGGGGCCGCGGATCAGCAGCGCGCCGGACGCATCGAGCCGCACTTCGACGTCCCGGATCGCACGGCCGACGCTCGCCGGCAGGTTGTCGCCGGGCCGGTTCGCGCACGCCACCGGGCTGGTTTCGGTGAGCCCGTAGCCCTGCAGCACCTGCAACCCCAGCCCGATGAACACGCGCGCGATATCCGGCGACAGCGCCGCGCCGCCCGACATCGCGGTGTGCAGCCGGCCGCCGAGTCGGGCCATGACCTTGCGCGCAACCAGCCGCTCGAGCAACGGCCACAGCAGATGCGACGCATGCCAGCGCGCGCGGCGCTGGCGATGCTCGAAGCGGCTCCATCCCACCGCGACCGCCAGATCGAACAGCCAGCGCGCGAATGCCGGACCGGCGTCGAGCTTCGCACGCAGCGCGCCATGCACGCGTTCATAAATACGCGGTACCGAAATCAGCAGCGTTGGCCGTATCTGCTCCAGGTCCTCGCCGAGCTGCGGAATCGAACGCGCATACGCCACGGTGGCACCGGCCATCACCGCCAGATAATAGCCGAGCGTGCGTTCGAACGTATGCGACAGCGGCAGGAATGACATGAAGATATGATGACGGTCGATGAACTCGACCAGCTCGAGGCTGGCCCAGGCATTGGTCAGGATGTTGCGATGAGACAGCATCACGCCCTTGGGCCGGCCGGTGGTGCCGGACGTATAGACGATGGTCGCGAGCTCGCCAGGATCGCGCGCAACATGCGTTACCGCGGCGTCCGTTTCGGGCAGCCAGTCATCGAGCGCCACCAGCCGCGATTCGGCCGACGCATCCGGCACCCGCTCGACCGACACGAAACGCGCCACGCCAGCCAGCTCGTCGCGTACCGCGCCGAGCTGCTGCCATTGCTCGGGGCCGCCCAGCAGCAGCACGCGGCAGCCGGCATCGCGCATGATGTACGCGGCGTTCTCCGCACGGTCCTGGGTGTAGAGCGGCACGGTGACCAGGCCCAGTCCCATTGCCGCCTGGTCGAAAATCACCCATTCCGGCGAATTGCGCAGCATCATCGCGACGCGGTCGCCGGGCTGCAGCGCTTCGCGTTGCAGCGCCGCCTGCCAGCGCGCCACCTGCCGGTAAATCTGCGCCCAGGTATGGTCGCGCCAAGTCTGAAGCGACGCGTCAAATGCGCGATACGCAATCAGATCCGGCGTGCGCGTCACACGCTCGCGCAACAGTCCGTCGAGCGTCACCGCCGCTTGCGGTGTCACCGCATGATTCAGTCTGGCATCGGACTGCGGCACTCCGGCCCCCTTTGTCTTGGTATTGTCCGCTGCGGATTTTATTCGAGAAACAGGTCGCTGTAGAGTTCCGTTCCGGGCACCACCGCGTACGGCGTGAAATCCGTCACGCCTTCGTCGCGCAGCACATCCTCGTCAATATAAAAATTCCCGGTCGCACGGCTGCTGTCGCGTACGAAAATCGCATGGGCGGCGTCGGCGACGATCTCCGGTCTGCGGCTCGCGTTCAGAATTTCGGGCGGGAAATGCACTTCGATCGCCGCAGTTGCGATGGTGGTGCGCGGCCACAGCGAATTGACGGCGATGCGTTGCGGTGCAAGCTCGGCCGCCATGCCGAGCGTACACAGACTCATCCCGTATTTCGACATCGTGTACGCAACATGATCCTTGAACCAGCGCGGGTCGAGGTTGAGCGGCGGCGCGAGATTGAGGATGTGCGGATTGCGTCCCCTGGCCAGATACGGGATACACGCCTGTGAGCACGCGAAAGTGGCGCGCACGTTGACGCCGAACATCAGATCGAAACGCTTCATCGGCGTCTGCGGCGTCGGCGCCAGCAGGATGGCGCTCGCGTTGTTCACCAGAATGTCGATACCGCCAAACACTTCTGCCGCCTGGTCAACCGCCGCACGTACCGCGTCGTCGTCGCGCACGTCGAGCTTCAGCGCCAGCGCCCGTCCGCCGGCCGCCTCGACTTCGTGCGCGACGCTGTGAATCGTGCCTTTCAATTGCGGGTGCGGCGTGTCGGTCTTGCCGGTGATCACCACGTTCGCGCCGTCACGCGCGCAGCGCAGCGCGATCGCGCGCCCGATGCCGCGTGTGGCGCCGGTGATGAAGATGGTTTTTCCTTCGAGTCCCAACACATTCAACAAAGGCTGAAGGATGAGGAATGAAGGATGAATAAAACCCGGATCGTCATGCTTTCATCCGTCCGCCTTCATCCTTGGTTCCCAAACTTCGCCGCGCGCTTTTCGACAAACGCCGCGACGCCTTCGGCGAAATCGCGGCTCTTTACGCATTCGACAAACGCGCCCGATTCCGCTGCAAGCTGTGCCGGCAGTCCGTTATCGAACGATTCGTTGAGCAGCCGCTTGGTTTCGGCGTATGCGATCGCCGGACCCTCGGCGAGACGGCGCGCGATCTGCGCGGCCTGCGCATCGAGCTGATCCGACGGCACCACCCAGTTGAGCAGCCCGAGATCGCGCGCGACGACCGCGTCGAACGGATCGGCCAGCAGCGTCAGCTCCAACGCCTTGCGCAGACCGACGATGCGCGGCAGAAAATAGGTCGCGCCGCCGTCGGGGCTGGCGCCGATGCGGCTGTAAGCCAGCGCGAAACGCGTGTTGTCGGCCGCGATCGCGAGATCGGCAGCCGCCATGATCGAAAGCCCGGCGCCGGCAACCGCGCCGTGCACCACCGCCAGCACCGGCTTCGGCATGTGCCGCAGCGCCAGGATCGCGGCATTCAGGTCGGCGATCGTGCGTCCGGCGAGCTGCGGCGCCTGCGCGATACTCGCATGAAATACCGCCACGTCCCCGCCCGACAGAAACGCCGGGCCGGCACCGCGCAGTACCACCACCCGCGCCGCCGCGTCGTCCGCCAAGCGTTCACAGGCGCCGCGAAACGACGCGATGGCTTCACCGTCGAGCGCATTCAGCACCTGCGGCCGGTTGAACGTGATCGTGCCAATTCCGGATTCGGCGTCGATGCCGGTCACGACCTTGTCACTCATGCACTTCTCCTTGCCGCGGAATCCTGCCCGTCTTCTTCCTTTTTCGCGGCCATCTCCGCAC
>DASSOO010000367.1:0-3553 GCA_035700455.1 Gammaproteobacteria bacterium | reverse complement strand
GGCTGGGGGCTGGGGGCTGGGGGCTGGGGGCTGGCAAAATAATAGCGACGCTTCTCCATCTGCCCCAGCCCCCAGCTCCTAGCCCCCAGCCCCTATTAATTCACTGTAAATCTCCGCATCAGCTTCGCTGAAACAGCACGCGATAATGCGTTCGAAGCTGTTTTCATGCGCACGCATTTCGTCGAGTGCGATTTCGGCGGCAGCTTGTTTGGGATAGCCGTAGATGCCGGTGCTGATGCAGGGGAATGCAATGCTCGCCGCGTGCTCCGCGGCGGCGAGTTCGAAGGCACGGCGGTAGCAACTGCGCAGCAGTTGCGGCTCGCGGTGATTTCCGCCGTGCCAGACTGGACCGACGGCGTGGATGACCAGGCACGCGGGCACGCGGAAGCCGGGTGTGACTTTGGCATCGCCGGTTTCGCAGCCGCCCAGCTTGCGACAGGCCTCGAGCAATTCCGGACCGGCGGCACGATGAATCGCGCCGTCGACGCCGCCGCCACCGAGAAGACTTCGGTTGGCGGCGTTGACGATGACGTCGACGTCGAGCGTCGTGATGTCGGCGGTGAGAATTTCAATCATTGCCGCCCCACGATAGCGCGGCCGCGCGGCGACAGGAAGCGGAAACGCTACTTGATGACTTTGAGATGCGGGCGCCCGTCCTGCGGCCGCTCCGGCTCGGAATTGCCTGCATCCTGCGCGACCGGCGCCTCGGCCTCGTCTTCCGGCGAAAACACCACACCCTGCCCGGTTTCGCGCGCATAAATAGCCATCACCGCAGCGATCGGCACCGAGACCTCACGGGGGACGCCGCCAAAGCGCGCGCTGAACGCGATCTCGTCGTTACCGAGCGAAAGCGCCTGCGTTGCCGCCGGAGAAATGTTGAGAATGAGCTTGCCGTCGGTCGCGTAGCCTTCGGGCGCGACGACGCCGGGCGCGTTGGCATCAATTACGAGGTGCGGCGTGAAACCCGAGTCCAGCATCCACTCGTGCATTGCGCGCAGGAAGTAGGGTCGCCGCGAAATCACGGTCAATCCTCACGGGCGCATTTCGCGCTCGATTTCCGTCAGCGAGTTCTTGAAGGAACGGCGCTTGAAAATGCGCTCGGCATATTTTTCGATCGGACGGCCCTGCGGCGGCAGAGTGATGCCGAGCTGCGGCAGTCGCCACAGGATCGGCGCGACGTTGCAGTCAACCAGCGAGAATTCGTCGCTGAGGAAAAATGGCTTGGCAGCAAACACATCGGCGCTCGCGAGCACACTTTCCCTGAGCATCTTGCGCAGCCGGGTCGCTTCGCGGCCGCTGGCTTCCTGTAACTCGTCGACCAGGCTGTACCAGTCGCGCTCGATGCGGAACATCGCCAGCCGGAAGCTGGCGCGCGATACAGGGTCGACCGGCATCAGTGGCGGATGCGGGAAACGCTCGTCCAGGTATTCCATGATGACGCGCGGATCGTAGAGCACGAGTTCGCGGTCGACCAGCGTCGGTACCGTCTGGTAAGGATTGAGGTCGATCAGGTCTTCCGGAATCTCGCCCGGTTCGACCGTCACGATCTCGAAGTGGATGTTCTTTTCCGCCAGCACCATCCGCACGCGGTGGCTGTGCGGGCAGTCGGGACGCGAAAACAACATCATGACGGATTGCCGGTTGGCGACCACCGCCAGCGACGCTCCCTTGACGGGGCGGCGCGCCGTCACGCTCAGCCGCTCTCGCGCGAGCGCAGCGAATCGCGATCCGCATCCGGAGGCAGACGGTCATCCTCCGAATGGTAGTGCGGTTTGCCGTGCACGTCGCGCCATACATCGCGCTTCAGCACATAGGTGAGCGCGATCAACACAAGGATGAAGACAATCGCCGCCCAGCCTACGTCGGAACGCTGCAGTTGCGACGGCTCGCCGACGTACACCAGGAAGTTGGTGATGTCGCGCGCCACGCCGTTGAACTGCTCGGGCGTCAGCGCGCCCGGCGCCGCCTGCTTGAAGCCCTCGAACTGCTGGACGGTTTCGCCGTTCTCATTCTTGACGGTCTTGAAACTGGCGGTTTGCAAGCCCTGCAATTGCCACAATACGTCCGGCATCGCCGAATTCGGCAGCACCAGGTTGTTGGCACCGGTGGGGCGGCTCGGGTCGAGGTAGAACGACTTAAGGTAGGTGTATATCCAGTTCGCGCCGCGCTGGCGTGCGATCACCGACAGGTCCGGCGGCGCGACTCCGAACCAGCCTTTGGCGCTGGACGAGGACATCGCGTTGTCCATCATGTCCGTGAGCTTGACGCCCGTACCGAACACCAAGTACTTCGTCGCCAGGTCCGGCGGAATCCGCAAGTCCGCCGCCGTACGCTTGTAGCGTTGGTATTGCAGCGAATGGCAGCCCATGCAGTAGTTGACGAAATACTTCGCGCCGCGCTGCACCGAAGCCATATTCTCGAGGCTCGAATGCGCGTCTTGCAGCACCGGCCCCTCTTCGGCCGCGTACGCGAAACCCGGCGCGGCGCCGAGCAGCAACAGGACTATCAGCAGCTTCCTCATCAGTGCGTCACCCTTTCCGGAACAGGCTGCGGTTCATTCAGGCGCGTAAAGAAAGCAGGCACCAGGAAGAACAGCGCGCAATACACCAGCGGCATGAGCCAGCTGTAAACGGTCATGGCCTTGATGGTCGGATCGTAATTGAACACGTCGTAGATGGTAATCAAGCCCATCAGCACCACGAATGCGATCACGAAGCCTGTTCGCGAACGCGGCCGGGTATACATCCACGACGCCACGAAGAACATGAAATACAGTTCCGTCAGCCGCTGGCCAAGCTTCGCCAGCGAGATGGTCGCAGGCTCCAGTCCGAGCCAGATGAGCACCAGGAACGTTGCGGCGAAGGTGAGCAGCAACAGCTTGTAAAGCGGCCCGCGGTAGCGCAGCGACTTGACCGGGTTACGGTCGATCCACGGAACGAAGAACAGAATGGCGATCGCGAGTCCCATCGTGGTGACGCCGCCAAGCTTGTCCGGAATCGAACGCAGCATCGCGTAGAACGGCGCGAAATACCACAGCGGATGGATATCGGGCGGCGTCTGCGTCGGGTCGGCCGGCTTGAAGTTATTGGCTTCGAGGAAAAAGCCGTGCATCGTCGGCGCGAAGAAAATAATCAGCGCGAAGATCAGGATGAAGACCATCACGCCGAAAGAATCCTTGACCGTGTAATACGGATGGAACGGAATGCCGTCGAGCGGAATGCCGTCGGGCCCCTTGTGCTTCTTGATTTCGACGCCATCGGGGTTGTTGGAGCCGACTTCGTGCAGCGCCGACAGGTGGAACAGCACGAGGCCGAGCAGCACCAGCGGCAGCGCGATGACGTGCAGCGCGAAGAAGCGATTGAGTGTCACGTCGGAAACGAAGAAGTCGCCGCGAATCCACTGCACCAGCCCGTGGCCGATGCCCGGAATCGCGCCGAACAGGTTGGTGATGACCTGCGCGCCCCAGTAGGACATCTGCCCCCACGGCAACAGGTAGCCGAAGAAGGCTTCCATCATCAGCGCGAGGTAAATGAACATGCCGAAAATCCAGATC
>DASSOO010000366.1:0-2249 GCA_035700455.1 Gammaproteobacteria bacterium | reverse complement strand
GATCGGCATGATGGCGGCCGAGGCCTTTATTGCCAGCTTCGGCACGCTGGGCATCGGCGGCATCGTCGCCTTCGTCGCCGGTTCCATCATCCTGATGAATACGAACGCGCCGGGTTTCAGCGTGTCGCTGTGGGCGATCGGCGGAATCAGCTTCGCCGCCTCCGTCTGCCTGCTCGCGTTGATCTTCTTCGCCCTGCGTTCGCACCGCCGCCCGATAGTCAGCGGCGAAGCGCGCATGATCGGCGCGACAGTCGTGGCGCAGCAGGCTTTCAGCGGCGCCGGCCTGGTCCGTTTCGAGGGCGAAATCTGGAATGCGCGCTCGTCGGTGCCGGTTGCTGCCGGCGAAACGCTCAAAATTGTCGCCGTGGATGGGCTTACGCTCAAGGTTGCCCCGTTGAATAATTCTGCCGGAGGCTAAGGTCATGTTCATTTTCATAGCCGTCGTCATCGCCGCATTCCTGTTACTGCTATTCAGCGCGATCAAGGTATTGCGCGAATATGAGCGCGCCGTGGTGTTTTTCCTCGGTCGTTTCTGGCGGGTCAAGGGCCCGGGTATCATTTTCATCATCCCGGTCGTACAGCAAGTGGTGCGCGTCGACTTGCGCACCGTCGTGTTCGATGTGCCGCCGCAAGATGTAATTTCGCGCGACAACGTCTCGGTCAAAGTCAACGCCGTCATCTACTCGCGCATCGTCGATCCGGAAAAGTCGGTTATTCAGGTCGAGAATGTATTCGAGGCAACCAGCCAGCTTGCGCAGACGACGCTGCGCTCCGTGCTCGGCCGCCATGAACTCGACGACATGCTCGCGGAACGCGACAAACTCAATGCCGACATCCAGAAGATTCTTGACGAGCACACCGACGCCTGGGGCATCAAGGTAACCAATGTCGAGATCAAGCAGGTCGACCTCGACGAAAGCATGGTGCGTGCGATCGCCCGCCAGGCCGAAGCCGAACGCACCCGGCGCGCCAAGGTCATCAACGCCGAGGGCGAACTGCAAGCCTCGCAAAAGCTGATGGAAGCGGCGCAGACGCTGGTTCAGCAGCCGCAGGCAATCCAGTTGCGCTACCTGCAGACACTGGTCGAGGTCGCCGGCGACAAGAGTTCGACGATTGTGTTTCCGTTGCCGATGGATCTGATTGAGCCGCTGCTGCAGAAGTTGAAGAGTTAGGGGCCGGGGATCGGGGGGATCGGGGATAGCTCACGTAAAAGCGGCCACGTCGCGATTTTTTGCGCTGGGCATCGCGATCTCGAGATCGCTCCTACTCCGGCGCCCGCAACCTTACAATGGGCGTAGGCGCCGGCTGCTCTGGCCGTGGTTGAAGACCCAAGGAGAATAATCAATGTACAAACGGTTCGCCGCTGTCGCCTTCCTCGCCTGCACATCGCTTCCCGGCTTCGCAGCCGCACCAACGAAACAGCCGCCGCCGGTCCGGCTGAGCGTCACCGTCGATGCCGCGCGTTCTATTTATCACGTACAAATGCAGTTTTCGGTGCAACCGGGGCCGCTGACACTGGTTTATCCGAAATGGATTCCCGGCGACCACGCGCCGACGGGACCGATCGAGGAAATGGCCGGGCTCACGTTCATGGCCAACGGCAAGCAATTGCCGTGGCACCGCGACCTCGTCAAGATGTACACGTTCCACCTGACGGTGCCGCAGGGCATCGACACGCTCGACGTATCGATGGACATGGTCGGCATGCACAACATGGACCCGCAGCTTGTCGATATGGCCTGGAACAGCGTGCTGCTTTATCCCGCCGCCAAACCGGTCGCCGACTACACCTACCAGGCGAACCTGAAGCTGCCGGCGGGGTGGCGCTACGCGACTTCTCTGAAGGCAACCGGCCACGAAGGCGACCTCACGCACTTCGCGCCGGTGGCGCTCGACACCCTCGTCGATTCGCCGGTGATGGCCGGCCTTTATTATCGTAAGGTGCCGCTCGCCGAATCGCCGCGCGTCACGCTCAACCTGTTTGCCGACTCGAAAGCGCTGTTGGACACGCTGACCGACAAGCAGATCGACGCGTACAAGAAGCTGGTACCGCAAGAATACGCAATGTTCGCCAGCCATCATTACGAGCATTACGATTTCATGATGGCGCTCAGCGACCACGTCGGCAATGGCCTCGAGCATCACCAGTCGAGCGAGGACGGCTACGGCGCCAACTACTACTCCGATCCGAAGCGGTTGCTCGTCGGCGCCGACTTGCTGACGCACGAATACACGCACTCCTGGAACGG
>DASSOO010000365.1:0-3347 GCA_035700455.1 Gammaproteobacteria bacterium | reverse complement strand
GCACAAGCTGATCGCCGAAACGCCGGCGGAAGGCGATGCCGATCACGTGCCGGTCGTGGTGTGGTCGGTGCCGCAGATTCCGGACCGCCCCGGATTCATTCTGCACGGTGGCGAGTCACCATTGCCGGCAATGCTGAACGGCATCCGCGTGTTGCGCGGCGCCGGTGCCACCTGCATCGCGATCCCGTGCAACACCGCGCACTACTGGTATGACGAACTGGCACGGGCCGCCGGCGTGCCGGTTCTGCACATCGCGGACGCCGCGTGCGACATGCTGGAACAGCGCGGCATCCGCGGCGGCGCGGTGGGGCTGATGGCGACAAACGGCACACTGGCGGCCGGCTTCTATCAGCAACGCCTGAAGTCGCGCGGCTATCGCCCGCTGCTCAACACCGAAGCCGATCAACGCGAGCTCGTATTGCCGGGCATCGCCGGTGTGAAACGGTTTCGGCTCGATGAAGCCGCCGAACTGCTGCAACAAGCGGCGGCACGGCTGCAAGACGCCGGCGCGCGGGCGATCGTGCTCGGCTGCACCGAAATCCCGGTCGCGCTCGGCCATGCCGGCGCCGGCACGATGATGCTGGACGCGACGCTGGCGCTGGCGCAGGCATGCGTGCGCTGGTGGCGCATGGCAAATCCGGCGCCCGCAACGAATGGCGCCAGGACCTGAGCGCCACCGGGTTTCGGCCGGAATCGCAAGCCCATGCTGGACAACGCAATCCGATTCCGCTAGATTGGGACCGGAAGTGGTGTTTCGCTGGCTGCTCCGGCCGGCACCACCAGAAAAAACCATCAGTCCTTTTCAGAAGGAGGAGAATGTGATGCGAAACGCTTTCAGGCTGTTTCTCGTATTCACCGCTGCAGTCACGTTCTGTGCGACTGCTTCAGCCGAGAACCTCACTGGCACGCTCAAGAAAATTAAGGATACGGGTACCGTCGCCCTTGGCTATCGCGAAGCATCGATTCCGTTTTCGTATCTTGGCGCAAACAACAAACCAGTCGGCTACTCGATGGATCTGTGCGGCAAGATCGTCGATGGACTCAAGAAGAAGCTCGACATGCCCGATCTGAAGGTCAAGCTGGTGCCGGTCACGTCGTCGACCCGCATGCCGCTGATCGCCAACGGCACCATTGACATGTCGTGCGGTTCGGCGACCAACACGATCGAGCGGCAGAAGCAGGTCGACTTTCTTGACACCACTTTCGTCACCGGCACCAAGCTGCTGGTGCGCAGCGATTCGGGGATCAAGAGCTACAAGGACCTCAAGGGCAAGACCGTGGTCGTCACCACCGGCACGACCAACGAGCGGGTGATCAAGGCACTGAACGACAAGGAACACCTCGGCATGCGCTTCATCAACGCCAAAGACCATCCGGAATCCGCACTGGCGGTCGAAACCGGCCGCGCTTCCGCGTTTCCGATGGACGACATTCTCCTTTACGGCATAAAAGCCACCGCGAAGGATCCAAAGGTATTTTCGATCGTCGGTGATTTCCTGTCCTACGAACCCTATGCGATCATCGTGCGCAAGAATGATCCGCAGTTCAAGAAATTCGCCGACGGCGTGCTGGTCGGCCTGTTTAAGAGCGGCGAGATCAACACCATCTACAAGAAATGGTTCGAGTCGCCGATTCCGCCCAAGGACGTCAATCTTGACCTTCCGATGAGTCCGCAGCTGAAGAAGGTCATCGCGCACCCGACCAGCAAGGGCAGGAAGTAATCTTTCAGGATTGAAGGAGGAGGAGTTAGCAAATTAAGGGGGACGCATGTCCCCCGCTTTTTTAATGCCCCTGATGTTTGCTCCCGTTCAATTGCGAACCGGCTCCGCCAACGCAGCGGGCGAGTCTCGTCATGCACTATAACTGGAACTGGGGCATCTTCCTCGAGCCGGCCCTGAGCGGCGGCGGCACCTATCTCGACTGGCTGCTGTCCGGACTCAAGTGGACCGTGCTGTGCTCGCTCGCGGCGTGGGCCATCGCGTTCTGCCTGGGATCGGTGTTGGGCGTCATGCGTACCTCCACCGTACGCCCGTTGCGCTGGATCGGCACCGTTTACGTCGAGGTGTTCCGCAATATCCCGCTGCTGGTGCAACTGTTCCTGTGGTATTTCGTATTTCCGCAAGTCGTTCCCAACGCATTCGGCATGTGGCTGAAACAGGGCATGCCGCTGCCCGAGTACTGGACTGCGGTGGTGTGCCTCGGCACCTACACCGCGTCGCGCGTGTGCGAGCAGGTTCGCGCCGGCATCCAGTCAATTCCGCTCGGCCAGACCAACGCCGGTCTGGCCATTGGATTGACGCGCGTGCAAACCTACCGCTATGTGCTGCTGCCGATGGCCTATCGCATCATCATCCCGCCGATGACATCGGAATTCCTGACGATTTTCAAGAACTCGTCGGTCGCGCTGACCATCGGTTTACTCGAGCTCACCGCCCAGGCGCGCCAGATCAGCGAGTACACGTTCCAGAGCTTCGAAGCGTTCACGGCGGCGACCGTGCTCTATGCGCTGATTACGGGACTGGTCATTCTCCTGATGCGCTGGCTCGAAGGCCGGGTACGGGTACCGGGATACATCGCGAAGGGCGGCGGACACTGATGCTCGGCAACTTCGATTTCCACGAGATCGTCCTCGCGCTGCCGTTTCTGTGGCAGGGCATGAAATTCACGATCCGCCTGACGTTGCTGGCGATGGCGGGCGGTATTCTCTTCGGCACGCTGCTCGCCCTGATGCGCTTGTCACGATTCCGGTTGCTCAGCATGCTGGCGGGCGGCTACGTCAACCTGCTGCGCGCAATCCCGCTGATCCTGACCATCTTCTGGTTTTATTTCCTGGTGCCGTTCATCGTCAAATGGATCACTGACAATCCATACGTCGAAGGTGTGGGACCATTCCAGTCGGCGCTGATTGCGTTCATCATGGCGGAATCGGCGTACTACTGCGAGATCATCCGCGCCGGCATCCAGGGGGTACCGCGCGATCAGGTCAATGCAGCGCACGCGCTCGGCCTGAACTACTTCCAGACGACAACGCTGATCGTGCTGCCGCAGGCATTCCGCAAAATGGTTCCGATTCTGCTGACTCAGGCGATCATCCTGTTCCAGGACACGTCACTGGTCTACGTTGTGGGGCTCACGGATTTCCTGGGGGCGGCCGACAAGATCGCGCACCGCGACAACCGCCTGATCGAGCTGTATCTGTTCGCCGGTGTAGTCTATTTCATCCTGTGCTACGTGGCGTCTACGCTGGTCCGACGTCTGCAGCGGCGAGTCGCGGTATGACGGAACAGGGAGGGACCCGCATGATCGATATTCAGTCCATCAGCAAATGGTACGGCACGTTCCAGGTA
>DASSOO010000364.1:0-3225 GCA_035700455.1 Gammaproteobacteria bacterium | reverse complement strand
GCGGTACGCCATTCGCTTGAAATGCTGCTTTCATCGGTTTCGCTGCGAGTTGAGACCTACGAAAACGGCCAGACGTTTCTCGACAACTGGGATCCCGAACGTCCGGCTTGCCTGCTGGTCGACCTGCGCATGCCAGGCATGAGCGGCCTCGAACTGCAGCAGAAGCTGGTACAGGCCGGGCACCACATCCCGATCATCTTTATCTCGGCACATGGCGATATTTCCTCCGCCGTGCGGGCGATGCGGGTCGGCGCCGAAGAGTTCCTGACCAAGCCGTTCGGCGAGGAAGTTCTGCTCGACCGCGTCCAAAAAGCCATCCGCCAGGAACTCGCCCGGCGCGAACTGACTCAGCGTCATGAGCATCTCAGGGCGCGGTTCGAAACCTTGACGCCGCGGCAGCGCGAAGTCATGGAGCAGGTCGCGGCGGGTAAATCAAACAAAGAAATCGCGCGCGACCTCAACATCAGTGTCAAAACGGTTGAATTGCACCGCGGCCAGATGATGACGCGCATGCAGGCCGACTCGATTGCCGACCTCGTCAAGATGTATTTGGAGATCAACGAACCGCCGGTGCCGCCGCAAGCGACCCGCGAGCTCCGCAACGCACCCTGATTCCGCACAACAACCCGCCGGCCGCGCATGGCCGGCCAAGTCTTAGCGCACGCTCTGTGCCATTGCCTCCAACCGCCGCACGCGCTCGTCGATCGGCGGGTGCGTCGAAAACAGCTTCGCCAGCACGCCCGGCTTCAGCGGATTGACGATAAACAGATGCGACGTGGCGGGGTGCGCCTGCGCCTGCGGCATCGGAATACGGCGGTTGGCGGCATCCAGCTTGCGCAGCGCGCTCGCGAGCCACAACGGATGGCCCGACAACTCGGCGCCGCCGGTGTCGGCGCCGTATTCACGCGATCGCGACACCGCCAACTGAATCAGCATCGCCGCGATTGGCGCGAGGATCATCGTCGCAAGCATGCCGATCGCCCCCATGCCGCCCTCGTCTTCGTCGCTGCGCGCCCCGGCGCCGAAAATCAACGCCCACTGCGCCATATTCGCAAGCATTGCGATGGCGCCGGCCAAGGTCGCCGCGACCGCGCTCACCAGCGTGTCGCGGTGGCGGACATGCGAGAGCTCGTGCGCGAGCACGCCGGTCAACTCCTCGCGGTTCATCATCGCAAGCAGGCCGGTGGTTGCCGCCACCGCGGCATGCTCCGGACTGCGGCCGGTCGCGAAGGCATTGGGGGCGTCGCTGTCGATAACATAGACGCGCGGCATCGGTATCCCGGCACGCTGCGCCAGCTCCGCCACGACCGAATGCAGCACCAGCGCCTCGCCAGCTCCGGCCTCGCGGGCGCGGTACATCGACAGCACCAGCCGGTCAGAAAACCAGTAGCTGCCGACATTCATCACCGCGGCAAAAATCAGCGCCACGACCATGCCCGTGGTGCCGCCGAGCGCATCGCCGGCGAACACCAGCACTACCGTCAGCAACGCCAGCAACCCGGTGGTGCGCAGAGTGTTCAACGCCTGCCTCCTGAAGCTTTCCGAACAATGTTAGACCACGAAAGTGCCGCTTTGCTCACGGGCGATCGGTAAATTTTGGTAAAGTTGCCGGTATTTCCAATGCGGCAGGAAACTGACATGGCCGACAACGATACTGAGTTCGACTTGAGGATGGACCCGAACGGGCTCTACCGCGAAGAAATCTTCACCGACCGCAACGTCGGCACCCTCCAGCGCCTGACGCCGATCACGGCCGACGGCGGTACGGATTCGGCGCGGCCGGTCGTCTACGTCGGCCAGACGCAATTGCTGACTCCGGTCGGCTCGCTGCCGATCAGCTTCGAGATTGAAGCCTCCTCGCTCAACGAGGCCGCGGAAAAATTCGCCACCGGCGCCAAGGCCGCGGTGGCCGAAACCATGGAGCGCTTACAGGAACTGCGTCGCGAGACCGCGTCTTCGCTGCTGGTGCCGGGCGCCCAGGGAGGCGGTGGCTTCGGCGGCGCCGGCGGCATGGGCGGCGGTTTCGGAGGCGGGCTGGCTGGCGGCGGGAAAATCAAGTTGCCGTAGGCGGGACTGGGGACTGGGGACTGGGGACTGGGGACTGGGGATTCGGGATTCGGGGCTCGGGGCTCGGGGCTCGGGAGCAGGATGCGGAGCGGAAAAGCGAACCGCAGGTTCGAATCCGGCGATGCGACAAGCGAAAAAAAAGGGATCGGTCGCGGTTGGGAATTGGTGGGCCGTGAAGGATTCGAACCTTCGACCAACTGGTTAAAAGCCAGCTGCTCTACCAACTGAGCTAACGGCCCCTGATTGCCGGGGGACTCAACAATCCTGTTCCACGCCCCGGCGCCAAAAGCGAAACGCGGTTCTCCGCAACCTCCGGCGCGTCGATACATCCTCGTACCAGGACCAATCGGAGCCGCGCATGATACCGCATGCGCGACCTTCGACAAAATCTAACGATAGCGCGTCGGGTCAGCGACGGCGGCTTCCTTGAAGCCCTGGCGACGCAGGCGGCAGGCGTCGCAGACGCCGCAGGCTGTGCCATCGGCGTCTGCGCTGTAACAGGTCACCGTCAGGGCATAATCCACGCCCAGCTCCGTACCGACGCGAATTATCTCCGCCTTGCTCCAAGTAAGCAGCGGCGCGTGAATTGTAAAGCGGGAGCCTTCGACGCCGGCGCGGGTTGCAACATTCGCCAGCTTTTCGAACTCGGCAACAAATTCAGGGCGGCAATCCGGATAGCCGGAATAGTCGACTGCGTTGACACCGAGATAAATGTCGTGCGCGCCGAGCACTTCGGCCCAGCCGAGCGCGAGCGACAAGAGCACCGTATTGCGCGCCGGCACGTACGTCACCGGAATTCCTTCGGTTGGCGTCTCCGGCACGGCAATCTCGGCGTCCGTCAGCGCCGACCCGCCGATCGCGGCCAGATCAATCGCGATTTCCTTGTGCTCGATCGCGCCCAGAGTCTTCGCCATCCGCCGCGCCGCCGCCAGTTCCGCATCGTGGCGCTGGCCGTAGCGCACGCTGAGCGCATGGCAGGCAAAGCCGTCGCGGCGGGCGATTGCGAGCGTCGTGGATGAATCGAGGCCGCCGGAGAGGAGGACGACGGCCGCAGGGCGAAATTCGGTCACGCCCGGGCGGCTAGTCCCGATTCGGGGCGCGCGCAAGGGAGCGAAAGCGAACGCTCGGTCCCCGCTGGCGGGAGGATTGCCGGCAACG
>DASSOO010000363.1:0-2357 GCA_035700455.1 Gammaproteobacteria bacterium | reverse complement strand
CGTTCACTTTCGTTTACGCATTCGTGCCCAACACACGCGTCAAATTGCGCCCGGCGCTCATCGGCGGTCTCATCGCCGGCGTGCTGTGGCAGTCGGCCGGCTGGGCATTCACCTTGTTCACTGCCTCCACGACACGTTATACGGCGATCTATTCCGGCTTCGCGATCGTCATTTTCTTTATCATCTGGCTGTACCTCAGTTGGCTGATCCTGATGATCGGCGCGGAAATCACCTTTTATGCGCAGAACCCGGACTTCGTCAGCCGCTTCCGCGCGCATCATTATCTCGGCAGCCGGTTGCGCGAAAAGCTCGCGCTGATGGTGATGCTGGCCGTAGGTACTGCGTTCTACCGCCACAAGCCGCCGGTATCGTTGAACGAGTTGACACGCAGTACCCGCGCACCCGGCGACACGGTTGCCAACCTGTGCGACCAGCTGCAGCGGGAAGGGCTGCTCATCGTGACCGCGGGGCGGCGCGGCTACGTGCCGGCACGTGACATGACCGAGATTTCGCTTGCCGATATCGTGCAGGCGGTACGCCATTATGAACCCGATCCCGACACCCGCGAGCAGCGACTGCGCGCGAACGCGCCGGTGGATCATCTTGTCGATGCGATCGATCAGGCAATCCTCGACGCTGTCGGAACACGCACGCTGCGCGACTTGGTTACCGGAAACAACGGAGGAACTTCGGATGGATAAGCGCGTCGTGCCGGATCTGGATCTCGATTACGTCCGCAGCCGCTTCCCGGCGCTCACCGACGGCTGGGCCTATTTCGATAACGCCGGCGGCAGCCAGGTGCTTGGTACGGTCATCGACCGGATCGCGAATTACATGCGGACCTCACCGATCCAGCTTGGTGCAACCTATGCAAAATCCGAGCTTGCAAGCCGGCGCCAGCACGAAGCAACTGAAGCGATAGCTGAGCTTCTGAACGTACGTGATCCACATGAGATTGTCTTCGGGCCATCGGCGACTGCGCTTTTCGGCCGGCTGGCGCGTGCGCTGCGCCCGCTACTCCGAGCGGGTGACGAAGTTATTGTCACCAATCTCGACCACGAAGCGAACATCGGCGCATGGCGGCGGCTGACCGAGTTCGGCATACGCATCAGGGAATGGAAGGTGCGGCCGGAAACCTTCAACCTGCACATCGACGACCTCGCCGCGTTGTTGACGAACCGTACACGCCTTGTCTGCTTTACCCAGGCCTCGAACGTCGTCGGCAGCGTCATGCCGGTCGCGGAAATCGCGCGCCTCGCGCACGAAGCCGGGGCCGATGTCTGCGTCGACGGCGTTGCGTGCGCCGCTCATCGTGCCGTCGATGTGCAGGCCAGCGATATCGATTACTACGTGTTCAGTGCCTACAAGGTGTACGGGCCGCATCTGGGCGTGCTTTATGGCAAGCATGACAAGCTGCTCGCACTCGCCAACCTTAATCATGAGTTTTTCGCTTCCGATGCGCTCCCGTACAAATTGCAGCCCGGCGGAGCGCCTTACGAACTGGTCTACGGGGCCGGTGCAATCCGCGACTATTACCGTGATCTGGGCATACGCCTCGGCGTACCGCAGCAAGCCGCGCTGCGCGATCACCTGCATGCGGTTGAGTCGGCCTTCCACGCCCATGAGAACGAGCTCACCGCACGCTTACTCGACTTCCTTGGCGGCCGGCCGGATATTCGTATCGTTGGCAACACGCGTGCCTGCGAGGATCGCCTGCCGACCGTTTCGTTCGTCGTCGCCGGCCGCGATTCGGCGACAATTCCGCCGCGGCTCGATCCGCAGCGCGTGGCGGTGCGCTACGGCCATTTCTACGCCAAGCGTCTTATCGATGCGCTGGGCCTCGCCGCACAGAACGGCGTGGTGCGCGTATCGATGGCGCACTACAACACGATTGCGGAAGTGGACCGGTTAATCGCCGGGCTGGAGTCCGTGCTCACTTGAACGAGCGGTAGAGCAACTACGCCGGACGGTCGCAGTGCAATGCTGCGGCGATGTTACGATGGCGCGCGCCTTCAGGATGTCGGAATTGATTGCGGGCGCGATGCCTGGCGGAATACGCTGGCGATAACAACGTCAATATTAACTGTGGGAGAAAATACATGAAACGTGTACTGTGCGCGGTTCTGAGCGCCGGTCTTTGTTGTGCTTCGCTATCGGCTATCGCAGCCGATGCAGATTACAACTGGACCGGTCCCTATGCAGGTGTCCAAGCCGGATTCGTTCATACGAGCTTGGATTCGTTCGACTCCGCCACTGGCCTTACGGTAGGCGGTTTCGGCGGCTATAACTACCTCGTGACGCCGCAGTTCGTCGTCGGCGGCGACGTGTTCTTCGATTGGAACCAGAAGAGAGATCAT
>DASSOO010000362.1:0-8178 GCA_035700455.1 Gammaproteobacteria bacterium | reverse complement strand
CGTCGGCGCGATGGGCAAGTCGGCGCAGGTGCCGCTGCATACCTGGCTGCCGGACTCGATGGAAGGCCCGACGCCGATCTCCGCACTGATTCACGCGGCAACGATGGTGACGGCGGGTATTTACATGGTCGCGCGCATGTCGCCGCTGTTCGAAGTCTCGCCGACGGCGCGCAGCGTCGTACTGATCATCGGCGCGATCACGGCGCTGTTCATGGGCCTGCTCGGCATCGTCCAGAACGATATCAAGCGCGTGATCGCCTATTCGACGCTGTCGCAGCTCGGCTACATGACCGCAGCGCTTGGCGCCTCGGCGTACGCGGCCGGCATTTTCCACCTGATGACGCACGCGTTCTTCAAGGCGTTGCTGTTTCTCGGTGCCGGCTCGGTCATCATCGCGATGCACCATGAGCAGGACATGCGTCGCATGGGCGGCATCCGCAAGTACATGCCGATTACCTACTGGACCTTTCTTATCGGGTCGCTGGCGCTGATCGCGGTACCGGGTTTCTCGGGCTATTACTCCAAGGACACGATTATCGACGCGGTCGGTGCGAGCCATATTTTCGGCAGCGGTTTCGGCTATGCGGCCGTGTTCGCCAGCGTGTTCGTGACCGCGCTCTACACCTTCCGCATGTTCTTCATGGTGTTTCACGGCAAGGAACGCATGGACGCGCATACCCGTGCGCACCTGCACGAATCGCCGTGGGTCGTGACCGTGCCGCTGATTGCGCTCGCGATCCCGTCGCTGATCGCCGGCGCACTGACGATCCGGCCGCTGCTGTTCGGCAATTATTTCGGCAGCTCGATCTTTGTGCTGCCGGAGAACAACGTGCTGCACGAATTCGGCGGCGAGTTTCACGGTGCGGCTGCATTCGCGCTCGGCGCCGCGACATCGCCATCGTTTTACCTGATGATCGCCGGTGTCCTCGTCGCGTGGTATTGCTACATCTTCCGGCCCCAAACGCCTGCGATACTGGTCGCGAAGCTGCGTTGGCTGTACGAAATCCTGGCGCGCAAGTTCTTCTTCGACGATTTCAACCAGGTCATCGTCGCCGGCGGCGGCCAGTCGCTGGGACGTTTCCTGTGGAAGGTCGGCGACCAGGGTGTCATCGACGGCGGCATGGTCAACGGCACGGCCTATGGCATCGGCCGGTTCGCGGCGATCGCGCGGCACATCCAGTCGGGCTACCTATATCACTATGCGTTTGCGATGGTGATCGGGCTCGCGGTGCTGTTGGGCTGGTTTTTGGTCGGGTAGCGGAAGGTTAGGCGGCTTTCTCCCTGGGGAAGAGGGAACTGGAAAAGGCGGAACTTAGTTAATGGCTCAATTTCCACTCTTAAGCCTGGTTATCTGGGTGCCGATCGGCTTTGGCGTACTGACGCTGATCGCCGGGCGCCTGCGCGGCATCGACGTGCGCTGGGTCGCGCTCGTCGGCGCGCTCGTCAGCTTCGCGATCAGCATTCCGCTCTACACCGGTTTCGACACCACGACCGCGGCGATGCAGTTCGTCGAGCGCGTGCCGTGGATACCGGCGTTCAACGTCGATTACTACCTCGGCATCGACGGTATCTCGCTGCCGCTGATCCTGCTGACCACGTTCATGACCGTGCTGGTCGTGATCGCCGGCTGGAAGGTCATCGACTACAAGCTCGCGCAGTACATGGCGGCGTTCCTCATCATGGAAGGCCTGATGAACGGTGTGTTCGCCTCGCTCGACGGGTTGCTGTTCTACGTGTTCTGGGAAGCGCAGTTGATTCCGATGTTCATCATCATCGGCATCTGGGGCGGCCCGCGGCGCATTTACGCGACCCTCAAGTTTTTCCTGTACACGTTCCTCGGTTCGGTGCTGATGCTGGTCGCGCTGATCTACCTGTACCTGCAGACCGGCAATTACGACATTCTCGCGTTCCAGCACCAGCCGCTCGGCATGACGGCGCAGATATTACTGTTCCTCGCCTTCCTGATCGCGTTCGCAGTCAAGATTCCGATGTGGCCGGTGCATACATGGTTGCCCGACGCGCACGTCGAGGCCCCGACCGGCGGCTCGGTGATCCTGGCCGCGATCATGCTGAAGCTCGGCGCCTACGGGTTCCTGCGCTTCAGCCTGCCGATCGCACCGGACGCCAGCCACGCGCTGCAATGGCTGATGATCGTGCTGTCGCTGATCGCCGTCATCTACATCGGCTTTGTCGCGATCGTGCAGCGCGACATGAAGAAACTGATCGCGTATTCCTCGGTCGCGCACATGGGTTTCGTCACGCTCGGCATGTTCATCGTCTTCATGATCGTCGAGAACACCGGCGCGCTCGCCGGCACGGCGATGGGCATGGACGGCGCGATCGTGCAGATGGTCTCGCACGGCCTCGTTTCCGGCGCGCTGTTCCTGTGCATCGGCGTGTTATACGACCGCATGCACACGCGCCAGATTGCCGACTACGGCGGCATCGTCAACAGCATGCCGATCTTCGCGTTCTTCATGGTGCTGTTCGGCATGGCGAACTCGGGCCTGCCGGGGACATCCGGTTTCGTCGGCGAGTTCCTGGTGATTCTCGCAAGCTTCAAGGCCAACTTCTGGGTCGCGCTGACCGCCGCGATTACACTGATCCTCGGCGCCGCCTACACGCTCGGCCTGCTCAAGCAGATTCTGTGGGGGCCGGTCGCGAACGCGCGCGTCGCCGCAATGCCGGACCTTTCCGCGCGGGAATTTCTCGTGCTCGGGTTACTGGCGCTGTCGGTGCTCGCGCTCGGCGTCTACCCACAGCCGCTGATTCACGTCATGGATGCCTCGGTCAGCAACCTCGTGCATCAAGTCATGCAGTCAAAACTGTGAGCGCCGCATGAATTTCACCGCACCCGCATTCACGCCCGCTGTCCCTGAGATGTTCATCTTCGGGATGACCTGTTTCATCCTGCTGGTGGACGTCTTCGCCGGCCCGCGCCGCCGCGCCGTCGCCTACTGGCTGTCGCTGGCGACGCTCGTCGGTGCCGTGTGGATCACGGCGGTGCTGCCGCATGCGCCGCGGCTGACGTTCGACGGCATGTTCGTCAACGACGCGATGGCGCGAGCGCTCAAGCTGTTTACCTACGTCATTACCGCCGCGATCTTTATTTATTCGCGCGGCTATCTCGAGGCGCGCGACCAGTTCAAGGGCGAGTTCTACGTGCTCGGGCTGTTCGGCATGCTCGGCATCATGGTGCTGTGCTCGTCGCACAGCCTGCTGACGCTGTACATCGGGCTCGAACTGCTGTCGCTGTGCCAGTACGCGTTGGTCGCACTCGATCGCGATTCGAGCGTTTCGGCAGAAGCGGCGATGAAGTATTTCGTGCTCGGGGCGATCGCCTCCGGCATCCTGCTCTACGGCATGTCGATTCTGTACGGCATCACCGGTACGCTCGACCTCGGGCAGCTCGCGGTGTTCGTTGCCGGCAGCGGCCTGACACACATCGGTCTGGTGTTTGCGCTCGGCTTCATCGTCGTCGCGCTGGCGTTCAAGTTCGGTGCTGTGCCGTTCCACATGTGGCTGCCGGACGTGTACGAGGGTGCGCGCACGCCGGTCACGCTGTACGTCGGCTCGATTCCCAAGATTGGCGCGTTCGTCATGTTCATGCGTCTTTTGGCCGACGGTCTCGGCGGCCTGCACCCGAGCTGGGAGCAGATGCTGATCGCGATCTCCGTGCTGTCGATGGCGGTCGGCAGCGTGCTCGCGATCGCGCAGACCAACATCAAGCGCATGCTGGCCTATTCGACGATTTCGCACGTCGGCTTCATTCTGCTCGGCATCCTCGCCGGTACCCGTACCGGCTACATCGCCGCGATGTTCTATACGCTGACCTACGTGCTGATGGCGACCGCCGCCTTCGGCATGGTGATACTGCTCAGCCGCCGCGGCTTCGAGGCGGACAACATCGCCGACTTCAAGGGCCTTAACGAGCGCAGTCCGTGGTTCGCGGCGATGATGCTCGCGGCGATGTTCGGCATGACCGGCGCGCCGCCATTCATCGGCTTCTTCGCCAAGCTGTACGTTATTCGCGCGGTGCTCGACATACACCTTGTCTGGCTGGCGGTCGTCGCGGTACTGTTCGCGGTCATCAGCGCGTTTTACTACCTGCGCGTCGTCAAGTACATGTACTTCGACCGCGCCGACGACAAGTCGCCGCTCGCTGCCGGCTGGGACATCAAATGGGTGCTGTCCGGCAACGGTCTCGCGATCCTGGTGCTCGGCATCTTCCCGGCACCGCTGATGGCGCTGTGCGTGCGGGCGATCGGCTTTTAGCCATCGGCTGAGCCGCCGCAGAGGCTCCTGATTCCGGCGCAAATTCGCTTCAGCGAAAATCTCGCGATCGCTGCACCAGCCCGCCAAGCAATTTGTCATGGCTGGCGAGGCGGCCGGCGAGTATGTGCAGCACGGCATCTTCACGCTGTACCACTCCGGTGACGGCAAGCAGCCGCGCGTCCAAAAAAACGTTTCGATATCGCGCCGCGATACCGGGCCGCACGATGATGTTCACAAAACCGGTTTCGTCTTCCAGTGTAATGAACGTGACCTCTGCGCTGCCGGGGCGCTGGCGATGCGTGACGAGGCCGGCGGCGTGTACCAGCCGGCCGTGCGGCTGGTGGCAGATTTCGGCCGCGGTTTTGATGCGGTGACGGGCAAGGCGAGTGCGCAGCAAGGCGAGCGGATGGCGTCCAAGCGTCAGCCCGACGCTGGCATAGTCGGCGGCAATATCGCGGCCTTCGCTCGGCGGCACGAGCAGCGGTTCCGCTTCGACGATCGGCGCTTCGCCCAGGTTCAGCGGCGGCTCGATGCCGAGTGTCTGCCAGGCGCTGCGGTACCGGTGGCCGGCCAGAGCTTTCAGTGCGCCTGCATCGCTCAGGGCTTGCAGTGCGCGGCGGTCGAGGCGCGCACGCCGTCCGAGGTCGGCGACTGATTTGAATGGGTGCTCGGCGCGTGCGGCAAGCAATGCCTGGGCGGCCTGTTCCGCCAGCCCCTTGACCATCGATAAGCCCAGCCGCAGCGCCGGCGCATGTTCGGCCGGCTCGAGCGTACACTCCCAATCGCTGATCGTCGCATCGACCGGCCTTATCTCGACATCGTGCCGGCGTGCATCGTTGACCAGTTGTGCCGGCGCATAGAAACCCATCGGCTGCGAGTTCAGCAAGGCGCAGGTAAACGCGGCGGGCTCGTAATACTTGAGCCAGGCAGATGCATAGGCCAGCAGCGCGAAGCTCGCGGAATGCGATTCGGGGAAGCCGTATTCGCCGAAGCCCTCGATCTGCCGGTAAAGCCGGCGCGCGAAGTCTTCCGGGTAACCGTTGCGACGCAGGCCTTCCATCAGTTTCTGCTGGAACGGCCCCAGCGAACCGGTACGTTTCCAGGCGCCCATCGCGCGGCGCAACTGATCAGCCTCTCCAGGCGTAAATCCGGCCGCGTCGATGGCGATTTGCATCACCTGTTCCTGGAAGATTGGTACGCCTAGCGTGCGCTCGAGGATTTTTTTGATCGCGTCGCCGGGATAGCTGACCAGGCGCGGGTCGCGGCGCCGGGCAAGGTAGGGATGCACCATGTCGCCCTGGATCGGCCCGGGGCGCACGATCGCGACCTGGATGACGAGATCGTAAAACGTATCCGGCTTCAGGCGCGGCAGCATCGCCATTTGCGCGCGCGATTCGACCTGGAACAGACCGATCGTATCGGTGCGTTGCAGCATGGCGTACACCGCCTTGTCTTCGGCCGGAATCGAAGCAAGCGTCAACGCGCTGTCGCGTTCGGTATTTACAAGATCGAGCGCCTTGCGCAGCGCCGTCAGCATGCCGAGCGCGAGCACGTCGACCTTGAGCAGGCCGACCGCATCGAGGTCGTCCTTGTCCCATTGAATGACGGTACGCTCCGCCATCGCCGCATTTTCGATCGGGACCAGTTCCGCCAGCGGGCCGCGGCTGACGACGAAGCCGCCGACGTGCTGCGATAAATGGCGTGGAAAGCCGATCAGCGTGTTGACCAGCAAGAACAGGCGCCGCGCAATCGCGCTGTCCGGATCGATGCCGATTTCACGCAGCCGATCGGTGGCGATGCCGCCATTGTCCCACCAGTGACAGGCTTTCGACAGCCGCGCCACCTGCAGCGCGTCGAGCCCCAGCGCCTTACCCACGTCGCGTATCGCACTTTTCGGGCGATAGGCAATGACGGTGGCCGCAATCGCCGCACGTTCGCGGCCGTACTTTGCGTAAATATATTGAATGATTTCTTCGCGCCGTTCGTGCTCGAAATCGACATCGATATCCGGCGGCTCGGCGCGCTCCTTGGAAATAAAACGTTCGAACAGCAGGTTCGAGCGTGCCGGGTCGAGCGCGGTGATGCCGAGGCAATAACAGACCGCCGAGTTCGCCGCCGAACCACGGCCCTGGCAGAGAATGCCTTGCGCGCGCGCGAAGCTGACGATGTCGTAGACGGTGAGAAAATACGGCTCGTAACGCAGTTCGGCAATCAGCGTCAGTTCGCGCTCGATCTGTACGCGTGCGTTCGACGGAATACCGGCGGGCCAACGGCGCTCGGCGCCGTTGTAAGTCAGTTCGCGCAGATAATCGGTGGGCGTGCGCCCCGCCGGTACGATTTCCTCGGGATATTCGTAACGCAGTTCGTCGAGCGAGAACGTGCAGCGTTCGGCGATCGCGACCGTTTCGGCCAGCAAGTCCGGAGGATACAACGCCGCCAGCCGTTTGCGCTGGCGCAGGTGGCGTTCGCCGTTTGGATACAGTGCGCCGCGCACTGTCTTGAGCGGCTGGCGGAGCCGGATCGCGGTCAGCGTATCCTGCAGCACGCGGCGGTTCCGCGCGTGCATGTGCACATCGCCGGCAGCCACTAATGGCAGGCCCAGCGACTTGCCGAATGCGGCAATGTCGTCGAGCCGCTGTGCATCGCTTCCCGTCAACAACAATTCGATGGCGATCCATGCACGATCGTGGAAGGCTTCCTTTATCCACGCGCCAGTTTCGTGCCAGGTTTCGCGCCGTCGCGCATCCGGCATCCATAAGACAAGGCAGCCAGGTAATCCCCCGGCGAAATCCGCGCGGTCGATCGAATAGCGGCCTTTCTCGCCGCGCCGCCGCGCACGCGTGATCAGCGTGCACAGTGCGGCGTAACCCTGGCGGCTCTCGGCGAGCAGCACCAGCTTGGTGCCGTCGGCGAGCGTGAATTCACTGCCGGCGATGAGATGCAGGTTTTTGTCCCTGGCGGCGACATGTGCGCGCACAAGACCCGCAACTGAACACTCGTCGGTCAGCGCGAGCGCCGTGTAACCCAGTGCAGCCGCGCGCTCGACCAATTCGTGCGGGTGCGATGCGCCGCGCAGAAAGCTGAAATTGCTGAGCGCATGCAGTTCCGCATAGGCGACCGGACCGCTTATTTCAGCGGTGTTCACGCAAAGTACCCGTGCAGATACCAGCGTCGTGCGCGGCGGTCGTGGAAAATCCACAGCCGTGCGTTGCCGGCGGTACGGGCGACATAGTAGTCGCGGCAGATGTCGTTACCGTCGAACCAGCCGCTTTCGATGCGTTCGGGACCGCCTGTGAACGTCAAATGGCGGCCCTGATGCAGCGGTACGCCGTCGTGTTCGCCCAGCAGCGCAGGTTCGGGCAGAAGCCAGACCGGTCGTGGCGGCGCATCGCAAGATGCCGCCGGTGCCGCCGGTTCGGCGCGCCGCCAGGCCCGCTCCGGCCGATGGTCCGCGACCGGCCGCTGGCTGAAAACGGCTTCGCGCCCAAGCCGCGCACGCAGGGTTTCGATTAATGTTTTCATTTCGGCCGCGGGTGCAGCACGATCCTCGATCAGTGCGGCCGTCTGTACCGTGAAGGCTTTGAAAGCGCCGCTCTCAAGCCGAATCGCCATTGCCGGTGCCGGCAGGCTCACGCGTTCCAGCCTGGTGTCCAGCAGCCTGCGGAAACGCGCGGCATCGCGGCTGACCGCGAGCAGCCGCAGGCGGAGTTCGGTCGGCGGCACGAGCCGCTCGTGTATGAACGTGAGCGTCAAGCTGTCGATGCCGGCGTCGTGCCGGCGCAGCATGACGGCGAGTTTTGCCACCAGGCACTCGATGTATGGCTTGATCAGCCCGATTTCCCGTACGGCCGCAGGCAATTCACGCTTCGAATTGAAACGCCGTTCCGATTGCCAGTGTCGCCG
>DASSOO010000361.1:0-4293 GCA_035700455.1 Gammaproteobacteria bacterium | reverse complement strand
ATTCCGTATGCAGTTGATACTGATGCGCGGCGGCCAGAATCCCCGCTTCATCGAAATAGTTGCCAATGATGTGCAGGCCGACGGGCAGGTTGTCGACGAAACCCATCGGCACCGATATCGCCGGCAGGCCGGCGAGGTTTGCGCCGATCGTGTAGATGTCGTTGAGGTACATCGTGATGGGGTCGTCGGTCTTCTCGCCGATGCCGAACGCGGGCGTCGGCGTCGTCGGGCCCATCAGCACGTCGACCTGTTCGAACGCGCGCTTGAAATCCGCGGCGATCAACTGGCGCGTCTTTTGCGCCTTCAGGTAATAGGCGTCGTAGTAGCCGGCCGACAGCACGTAGGTGCCGGTCATGATGCGGCGCTTGACTTCGGCGCCGAAGCCCTCGCCGCGCGAGCGCGTGTATAGATCCAGCAGATTCTCCGGGTTCTCGCAGCGATAACCGAAGCGCACGCCGTCGAAGCGCGACAGGTTCGACGAGCATTCCGCCGGCGCGACGACGTAATACGTCGGCACCGACAGGCCGAGGTTCGGCAGGCTGACGTCGCTGATTTCGGCGCCCAGTTCGCGATAAACGTCGAGGGCATCGTGCACCGCCTGCGCCACCCGCGGATCGAGCCCTTCGTCGAAAAATTCGCGCGGTACGCCAATCTTCACACCCTGCATCGACTTGTTGAGCGCCGCGCCATAATCCGGCGCCGGCTGCTCCACGCTGGTCGAGTCTTTCGGATCGAACGCCGCCATCGCCGCGAGCATCAGCGCGGCGTCCTCGGCGCTCGCAGTCAGCGTGCCGGCCTGATCGAGGCTGGAAGCGAACGCGATCATGCCGTAGCGCGACACGCGCCCGTACGTCGGCTTGAGCCCGGTGATGCCCGACAGCGCCGCCGGCTGGCGAATCGAGCCGCCGGTATCGGTACCGGTCGCCGCCGGCACCAACCGCGCCGCGACCGCCGCGGCCGAGCCGCCCGACGAGCCGCCCGGCACGCGCTCGAGGTCCCACGGATTTTTTACCGGGCCGTAAAAACTCGTTTCGTTCGACGAGCCCATGGCGAACTCGTCCATGTTCGTCTTGCCGACGAGCACCATGCCGGCAGCCTTCAGGTGCTCCACCACCGTCGCATCGTACGGGGACACGAAGTTGTCGAGCATGCGCGACCCGCAGGTCGTGCGCACGCCCGCAGTGCAAAAAATATCCTTGTGCGCGAGAGGGATGCCGGTCAGCGGGCCGCCCTGGCGATCCTTGATGCGTTTGTCGGCCGCGGCCGCGGCCGCGAGCGCTTCGTCGGCCAGCACGGTGATGAACGCGTTGAGCTTCGGATTGGCGCGCTGAATCCGATCGAGGCAGTCGCTGGTCAGTTCGGTACTGGTGACCTCTCCGCGCCGGAGCGCGGCGGCCATCTCGGCGAGGCTTCCGTAAGATTTCGGCACGATGGTTCCCTTATTCGATGACACGCGGAACGATGTACAACCCGTCTTCGATGGCGGGCGCGTTCTCCTGGTACAGCGCACGCCGGTCGCTTTCGGTCACCTCGTCGGCACGCAGACGCTGCGGCATCGCGAGCGGATGCGCCATCGGCTGGACCGCATCGGTTTCGACGGCATTCAACTGATCCACGAAAGCGATGATGCGCGACAGATTATCCGCATAAACGGACACGTCCCGTGCATCGATGCTGAGACGTGCAAGCTGAGCGACCTTCTTTACGTCATCCGCCGTTAATGCCATGGCGCCTTGATCCGCAGTTGGAAAAGTTGGGAATTCTATCATGGGCAGACATCGTTGCATCGCCTTCCTGCGTTGCTTAAGCGTATCCCGGCAGGCTGCCTGCAGGCAGAGTCGCTCCGCATAGCTGGCGTAATATGTAAATATGCGATTTAATCGCGATGCCTCGGCTGGAGGGAATCGGCTGACACAACAAAGCACATTCCCAAGGGGACATCATCATGCGCCTGCTTCAATCTTTCGCCGTGTTGTGTTTCTGTTGTCTGACGGCGGGAGGCACCGCATGGTCGAGCACTTCCCCTGTTCGCAATCCCCAGGCATTGGCCGCCGGCACAGCCAGCGGCGATTACATCGTCCGCTTCAAAGATCAGCCGGTGCCGTTATACACCGGCAGCATCGCCGGTCTCGCAGCCACCAATCCGCACGTACTAAGCAAACAGGGGCTACGCGTCAGTGCGTCGCGAATCGCAGCCTATGCCGGCTATCTGAAAGCGCGCCACAATGATTTCCTGACCGCAGCCGACGCAACGTTGAAGCGCCGCCTGAAGCCGCGGTTCGAATACCGTTACGCGCTGAACGGCATGTCGCTTCGCCTCAGCAAGCAGGAAGCGGCCGAAATCTCGCGCCTCCCGGGCGTCGTCGCAGTCGAACCGGTGCGCGTGCTGCACCCGCTGGCAGCACCAATTCCGGCGACGGCGGCATCCACCGGGGCAAGCCGTACCCTGGTAGGGACGCCGGAAGTCTGGTCGATCCCGACATTTGATACCGGCGCGGGAGAAGATACCGAAGGCGAAGGGATCGTCGTTGCCGACCTGGATACCGGCATTAACGCCGGCAACTCGTCGTTTGCCGCGACCGGCGCGGACGGCTATACCATTCAAAACCCGCTGGGCCACGGCGTTTACCTGGGGGTCTGCGACCCGGCGAACACTGAACAGGCGGCGAGAAAGCCTGTTTCTTTTCAGTGCAATGACAAACTGATCGGCACCTACACCTTCGTAGACACCAGCGATACCGCCTCGCCAGATGACTCGGCCGGCCACGGCTCGCACACCGCCAGTACGGCCGCGGGGGACTTCACGGAAACTACGCTGAATGGCGCGACGATTCCTCTATCGGGCATTGCGCCGCATGCCAATGTCATTGCGTACGATGTTTGCAACTATTTTTGCAACACCGATCAGATCGTCGCCGCCGTAAACCAGGCGATCAGCGATTACAACCGGCTCGCAGGCTCTCCCGCATTCAAAGGCATGGTGATGAATTTCTCCATCGGCGGCTCCGCCGAGAGCTACGACACACCCACCGCCGACGCGTTCCTTGCTGCGACGGAAGCAGGCATCTATGTTTCCGCCGCCGCGGGCAACGGCGGCCCGGTCAACGGGAACGAAACCGACAGTGCCTACCTTACGTCCGTGGAAAACCAGGAACCATGGATTGCCAGCGTCGCCGCCACCACCTACGGCGGCATCTACAAAAATAGCGTAGTGCTCAGCGGCACCGCTTCACCGGGAACGCTGACGGGTACCGGTGTCACCGCTCCGCTGGCACCGAGCCGCATTGTCTACGCAGGTGATTATCAATATCCGCCGGCTTATCCATACAGCGACCATCTGGACCCTTCCGGATTGAACGCGCCCGCCACGGCACCAGCGACGCCGGCCGAAGCAGCCGAGGCCGCCCGCGAATGCGCTTTCCCGTTCCCGCCCGGAACTTTCGCGACCGGCGACATCGTCGTTTGCGACCGGAGCGGCATCGCTCCAACCCAGACCGCCAGCAATGTCGCCTGGGACTGGAGCGCCCGTCCCGACAGCGTATACAGCAGCGGTACCGCCGGCGGCGCAGGCCTCGTGCTGGTCAACGCGGCCGGGCAGACGGACCTCGGGAACGATTACTTTCCGATCCCCGGCGTTCGTCTCAGCCACGCGGACGGGGAGACGCTCGAAAACTGGCTGGCTTCCAATCCCGGCAGCGGCGGCGCGGGGAGTCCGACTAACCCGGCCAACGCGGCACTCAGCGCCAGCATCGCGGGCGCCTCGGCGGCCATCGACCCTGCCAGTGCCGACTATGTCGCCAGCTTCAGCTCACGATACCCGAGTGACAGTGAAGCCGATAATTACATTAAGCCGGACTTCGCCGCTCCCGGCGTTGATGTGCTGGCGGCTTGGGGGAACCCCAAATATACCGGCGCAGGTGCCGATCAACCGGAGACATTCGCGCCCGATAGCGGCACCTCGATGGCGACACCACACGGCACTGGCGTCGGCGGCCTGCTGATGCAGTTGCACCCGTCCTGGACGCCCGCTGAAATCAAGTCCGCATTGATGTTGACGGCAGTTACGGCGTCACTGAAGGATCAATGCGCCGATTTCGATGGCAATGGGCACTGCGTCGCAGGCACCAGCGTACCGGCGCCGCATGTCCGCGGCTCCGGGCGCATCGACGTCGGCCTGGCGAGCCGGACCGGCCTCATTATGGACGAAACCGCCGATCATTATCGCGCGGCGGATCCGGCCCACGGAGGCGACCCAAGCACGCTGAACCTCCCCGGCCTGGCAAATAACCATTG
>DASSOO010000360.1:0-2995 GCA_035700455.1 Gammaproteobacteria bacterium | reverse complement strand
AACGCAGATACCGGCCGTCAGGCTTCGCCCTGGAAGGCCGGGCGTTCGCCCCAATCGACTTCCCGCGCGGGGCTTGCGAGCGACACCGCAACAATCGCAATTGTCGAGAAAATCACGCCGGGGACAATTTCGTAGAGCGCGAAGATGCCGCCCATTGCGGCGAGCCACGTGTGCCAGACGAGAACCGTGACGCCGCCGACGACGATACCGGCGAGCGCGCCCTGCCAGGTCATGCGCCGCCAGTAGAGCGCGAGCACGATGCAGGGACCGAAGGCGGCGCCGAAGCCGGCCCAGGCGTAGGCGACCAACCCGAGCACGAGGCTGTTGGGGTTGATGCCGATGAAGAATGCGATGACCGCAACGGCGATCAGCGCGATACGGCCGACCCACAACAGTTCAAGCCGGCCTGCGTTGTGGCGAAAGAAGCCGCGGTAAATGTCTTCGGCGAACGCGCCGGCGGCGACCAGCAACTGTGCAGAGGCGGTGCTCATGATCGCCGCGAGAATGCCGGACAGGCAGATGCCGGCGACAACCGGCGGCAGGAGTTGCAGCGACATGTAGATGAACACCCGCTCGCGCTCGCCGCCCGCAAGCGTGTTGCCGATGACACCGAGGCCGGTCAGGCCGACGAGCATCGCCGCGAGCAGCGCGACGATGACCCAGAACATCGCGATGCGCCGCGATACGGCGATGCCTTTCGGGTCGTCGATCGCCATGAAACGCGCAAGGATGTGCGGCTGGCCGGGATAGCCGAGCCCCCACGCAACCAGCGACGCAATGCCGATCCAGGTGTAGGCGTGGCCTTCGCTGACATTGTAGAACGGCTGCAGCAGGCCGTGGTTGACGGCGTCGAGCGTGTGCGTCAGGCCGCCGACACCGTGGACGTAAACGAACCCGATGACGCCGACGATCACGAGCGCGAAGAACATCAGCGCGCCCTGCAGTACGTCGTTCCATGCAACCGCGAGGAAGCCGCCGATAAAGGTGTAGGACATCACCGTCAGCGCGCCGAACACCAGCGCCCAAACGTATGAGACGTGAAACAGCGACTGGAACAGCTTGGCGCCGGCGACGAAGCTCGATGAAACGTAGATCGCGAAAAAGATCAGAATCATGACCGCGGAAATGCCGCGCAGCAGGTGCGTCGTGTCGCCGAAGCGGTTGGCGAAATAATCCGGCAGCGTCAGCGCGTCGTTGTAATGCTGCGTCTGCTCGCGCAGCCGGCGCGCGACGATCAGCCAGTTGAGATAAGTACCGACAATCAGGCCGATGACCATCCAGATGTAACCCATACCGAAGGCATAGGCCGCGCCCGGCAGCGCCAGCAGCAGCCAGCCGGACATGTCGGACGCCTGCGCCGACAGCGCGGTGACGAAGCTGCCGAGGCCGCGCCCGGCGAGAATGTAATCCTTGAGGCTGCGGTTGCGCCGCCAGGCGACGAACGAGATCAGCAGCACCAGCGCCATGTAGACGCAGAACGTATAAAGAATGATGTCGCTGACGCTGTCCACGAGGGTGCCTCCAATCGAGCGAAGGGCGCCATTCTGGCAGAGATTCGCGGCGGATGCAGCCGCGGCTGATATAGTTGCGGCTGCCGCCGCACTCCTCGGAGATGACCTGAAATGAAACTTGTGCTTGTGCTGTCAGGCCTGTTTGCCGCCGCCGGCGCAGCCGCCGCGCCCGCGCCGACTGCCACGCCGATCAGGCACCTGGTGGTGATCTTCCAGGAAAACGTTTCGTTCGATCACTACTTCGCGACCTACCCGATCGCGCTCAACCCGCCGGATGAGCCGGCGTTCCAATCGCTGCCCGGAACGCCGACGATCAACGGCCTGACGCCGGCGCTGATCGAGCACAACCCGAATGCCGCCAAACCGTTTCGCCTCGACCGCAGCCAGCCGGTCACCTGCGACCAGGATCACCGTTACACCTCCGAGCAGCGCGCCTACCACGGCGGCCTCGTCGACCGCTTCGTCGACGTCGCGCGTGACAGCGCCGACCCCGGCTGCGACCCGAAGCTGGTCATGGCCTATTACGACGGCAACACCGTCACCGCCTACTGGAACTACGCGCAGCACTTTGCGATGAGCGACAACTCCTACGGCTCGACCTTCGGTCCGTCGACGCCGGGCGCGCTGAACCTCATTTCAGGGCAGACGCACGGTGCGCTGCCGGTGCCGAACGAGGTCGTCAACGGCACGCTGATCTACGACCCGGACCCGCTCTACGACGACTGCTCGCACGGCCACAAGACCGCGTTTACGGGCCGCAACATCGGCGACCTGCTGAACGCCAAGGGCGTTACCTGGGGCTGGTTCGAGGGCGGTTTTCGTCCCGATGCGCGCACCGCGGACGGCGACGCCGTGTGTACGGCGAAACACAAAAACGCGATCGGCGAAGAAGTCACCGACTACTCGCCGCATCACGAACCGTTCCAGTACTTCAAGTCGACCGCAAATCCGCATCATCTGCCGCCGCGTTCGGTGGCGGAAATCGGCCATGCCGGGCCGGCCAATCACCAGTACGGATTAAAGGATTTCTGGGACGCTCTCGCGCACGACAACCTGCCGGCGGTGAGTTATTTCAAGGCCGCAAAATATCAGGATGGCCACGCCGGCTACTCGGGGCCGATCGACGAGCAGCATTTTGTCGCCGCCGCCGTCAACCGCCTGGAGCAGAGCAAGTACTGGCCGTCGATGGCGATCATCATCGCCTACGACGATTCCGACGGCTGGTACGACCACGTGATGCCGCCGATCGTCAATCACTCCGACGACCCGAAACACGATGTGCTGCTCGGTGCCGAAATGTGCGGCAAGACGTCCAAGAACGCGTACAAGGACCGCTGCGGCTACGGCCCGCGGCTGCCGCTGCTGATTATTTCACCGTGGGCGAAGCAGAACTTCGTCGATCATTCGCTCACCGACCAGACCTCGATCCTGCGTTTCATCGAGGACAACTGGCGGCTTGGCCGCATCGGCGACCAGTCGTTCGA
>DASSOO010000359.1:0-2687 GCA_035700455.1 Gammaproteobacteria bacterium | reverse complement strand
CATCTCGTGGCCCATCACGAAGCCGAGTGCGCCATAGTTAACCGCGGCCGGTGCGTTCGGATCGAAGAACGGCGGGCGCAGGATACCGGCCGGGAAGTTGATGTTGTTCATCGACGGATCGTAGTACGCGTTTACCGTCTGCGGCGTCATGTACCACTCATTCTTGTCGACCGGCTTGCCGATCTTGTTCAGATCGCGCTGGTTCAGGAACACGTTGCCGGCGACGACGTTATCGACGTACGGCCCGCGCTTGATGTCGAGCTTGGAGTAGTCGCGCCACTTGTCGGGGTAGCCGATGCGCTCGCCCATCATGCTGAGCTTCTTGATCGCCGCCTTGCGTGTCGCCGGCGTCATCCATGCGAGCGTCTTCAAGTCGGTCTTGAGCGCATTGCGGATGTTGTGCAGGATCGCCAGCACTTCGCGCTTCGACGACGGCGGGAACTCCTTTTCGACATAAATTTTGCCAACGGCGAAGCCGAGCGCGTGGTCCTCGGCGTCCACGACCCGCTGCCAGCGCGGCCGCAATTTCTTCGCGCCGGTGATCGCCGATTCCAATTTGAAATCTTCGTTGACGAATGCGCTTGACAGGTAAGGCGCGAACGCGTCGATCAGGTGCCAGCGAAGATACGTCTTCCAGTCCGCCAGCGGCACGCTCTTGAGATCGCTGTTCAGCTGCTTGAAAAAGTCCGGCGTCGCCAGGTTTGCCGACTTGATTTCCGAGTGTCCGAGTGCCGCGAAATACGCCTGCCATGAAAAGTTCGGCGTGGCTTCGTCAAGCTGCTCCAGCGTCATCACGTGATAGATCGCATGCGGGTTGCGCATTTCGACCTTCGGCATCGACGCTTTCGCCAGGCCGGTTTCAATGCTCATCACCGTCTTGGCTTCAGCGGCCGCCTCAGCCTTGGAGTCGCCCAGCAACTCGAACATGCGGCCGACGTGCGCGACGTACGCTTCGCGAACCTTCTGGAATTTCCTGGCCTGCGCGACGCAGCTTTCGTAGGCGGACTTCGCCGCCTTGTCGTTCTTCCTGGCCGGCGTTTTGCAGGCTTCGACCGTCTTCAGGTAGTAGTCGCGATCCGGCAGGCCGAGGCCGCCCTGGAAAGCCGCGCCGATGACCTTGCTGGAATTCTTGAAGTCCTGCATCGAGCCGAAACCGAACATCGCGTCGACGCCGATCAGTTGCAGATGCGCGATTTCGCGCTGCAGGCCGGCAAGATTCTTGATGCCGTCAATGCGCTTGAATTCCGGCGCGAGGGGTTTGGCGCCGGTCTTTTCGATCGCAGCGGTGTCCATGCCGCTTGCGTAGAAGTCGCCGACCTTCTGTTCCGTGCTGCCGGCCCTGGCCTTGGCCTTGGCTGCATCTTCCAGAATTCCCTTGATGATCTGCTGGTTCTGGATTTGCAGGACGTTGAATGTGCCCCAGCGCGAGTATTCCGCCGGAATCGGGTTGTTCTTTTGCCAGCCGCCGTTGGCGTATTCGAAAAAGTTGTCGGCGGGGCTCACCGACTTGTTGAGCCAGTCGAGGTGCAGCGCCTCGGCTTCGGCCGCCGGTGCCTGGTCCGCGAACGCGGCGAGCGGCAGAGCGCAGAGGGCGCTGATAGCCAGGAATTTCAGGTATCGCATCAAAACCTCCAACGACAGGAACCGGGCTGGCCGGGGGTGGTGCGTTACTATACGGCATCCACCCGGGGGGGCAAACCCGCCCGATTCGCGCCGAGTTGACTCACACTGCCATGTCCAAAACGATCGAGGTTCCCACGGTCACACCCCGCCGCGGCTGGATTCTCACGGCGCTGATGCTGACGATGATGCTCGCCGCGATGGACACGACCATCGTCTCGACCGCGATTCCGCAGATCGTCGGCGACCTCGGCGGCTTTGCGTTGTTCAGTTGGGTGTTTTCGATTTATCTGCTGGCGCAGACGGTCACGATTCCGGTTTACGGCAAGCTCGCCGACATCTTCGGCAGGAAGCCGATATTGATCGCCGGCGCGCTGATTTTTCTCGCCGGCTCGGCCGCATCGGCGGCCGCGTGGAATATGGTCGCGCTGATCGTGTTCCGCGGCTTGCAGGGCCTCGGTGCCGGCTCGATCATGGCGAGCGTCAACACGCTTGCCGGCGATCTGTTCTCGGTGCGCGAGCGGGCGCGGGTGCAGGGGTGGCTGTCGAGCGTGTGGGGCATGGCGGCGATTGTCGGGCCGACGCTCGGCGGCACTTTTGCCGAGTATGCATCGTGGCGGTGGATTTTTCTCATTAACCTGCCGATCGGCGCAGCTGCCATCGTTCTGATCGCGAGTTTTCTGCACGAGCGAGCGCCGCACCGCCGCCATCGCATCGACTTCGCCGGCGCGGCGCTGATGCTTATCACCGGCACAACGCTGATCTTCGCGCTGCTCGAAGGCGGTCAGTCGTGGGCGTGGCTGTCCGCGCCGAGCATCGGCTTGCTCGCGCTCGCGGCGATACTTTGCGGCGCCGTGTTTATCGTCGAAAGGCGCAGTCCGGAGCCGATCCTGCCGGGCTGGGTGTGGCGCCGGCGCGTGCTCGTCGGCGCGAATCTGGCAATGGTCGGCATGGGCGCGGTGATGATGGGGCCGAACATGTACCTGCCGATTTTCGCGCAGTCGGTGCTGGGGCTCGGTGCGGTCGCGGCTGGTTTCGTACTCGCGAGCATGAGCATCGGCTGGCCG
>DASSOO010000358.1:0-2511 GCA_035700455.1 Gammaproteobacteria bacterium | reverse complement strand
GGCGGAAGTGCACCGCGCCCACAATGCGAGCATGCGCTCGGAAGTACGCACGCACATCAAGAAGGTCGTAAAGGCGATCGGCGCCGGCGACGCGCAGGCGGCCGCGGGCGCCTACAAGACCGCGGTGCCGGTCATCGACAGCATGGTCAACAAGGGCATCATCCACAAGAACAAGGCCGCGCGCCACAAGAGCCGGCTGAACGCCAGAATCCGCGCGCTGCAGGGCTGATTTATGCGGCGGTGGAAGCCGCCGTATAATATGAAGCCGGCCCAACAGGTCGCTTTATTCGATCACCTTTGTGATTGAAAATTATTGGCACTCCATGAGCCGGATCGCAGGCTGCCGAAAACGGAGTTCTTCAACACCCCGCTAAAGCGCTCGCCAGACCGGCTTTTTTTGTTGTGCCAGGACGCAATTCCCATGCTGTCTCCCACCCTCCTACAGCAGGTCCGCACACTCGTCGACGACGACTTCCGCGCCGTTGACGCAACGATTCATTCCGAACTGCATTCCGAAGTCGCGCTCATCAACCAGTTGGGGCACTACATCGTCAACGGCGGCGGCAAGCGGCTGCGTCCATTGCTGCTGTTGCTGACTGCGCGGTTGTGCGGCTACAAGCGCCGCGCGCATATCGAACTTGCCGCGGTCATCGAATTCATTCATACGGCGACGTTGCTCCATGACGACGTCGTCGATACCTCGAACCTGCGCCGCGGCCGTGAAACCGCCAATGCGATCTGGGGCAACGAAGCCAGTGTACTGGTCGGGGACTTTCTCTACTCGCGCACGTTCCAGATGATGGTGCGCGTCGGCAATATGCGCGTCATGGAAATCATGGCGGACACCACCAACATGATTGCCGAAGGCGAAGTGCTGCAACTGCTGAACACGCACGATCCGGCAACCACGGAAGAGCGCTACCTCGAAGTAATCCGCCGCAAGACGGCGAAGCTCTTTGAAGCCGCCGCGCAAGTCGGCGCGGTGCTGGCCGAGCGCCCGGTGGCCGATGAACAGGCACTGGCGCGCTACGGGCTGCACCTCGGCATCGCGTTCCAGTTGATTGACGACCTGCTCGACTATGACGGCGACAGCGAAGAGCTCGGCAAGCATGTCGGCAACGATCTCGCCGAAGGCAAGCCCACACTGCCGCTCATTTACGCGATGCGCCACGGTTCTCCGGAACAGGCCGCCCTGGTACACGATGCCATTGAAAAGGGAACCGCCGACAACCTCGATGCGATTGCCGCCGCGATTCGCGGCACCGGCGCGCTCGACTACACGCGCTCGCGGGCAATGGCCGAATCGGATGCCGCGCTGGAAGCGCTGGCGCGCTTTCCCGAGTCGACCCACCGCGATGCGCTCGAAAAGCTGGCGCGGTTTGCAGTGGAAAGAACGCATTGAAAAGGACTGAGTGCCTAGTGCCTAGGACTTAGTCAAGACCGAGAACCGTCGTTTTTAACTCAGTCCTGGGGACTCAGTCCTAGGCACTTTCTTGTTTTGCCGCCTTGGCGGCCGCCAGACATTCCAACGCCTCTTCCGCCCGCACCATCGGTGGCGCCTCCCAAGCCGGCAGGTCGCTCATCATGAATCCCAGGCTGGCGTCACGATGCAACGCGCCGTGCGTCCACTTGAGTCGGCCGACGGTCGCGCGCGACAACAGTTCGGTTTTGATACCGCCGAACATGCAGCCCGGCGTACACGAACAGACAACGGACGCGGGCGCGGCGGCAAGTTCGAAGCTCTGGGCGACGCGATGCAACGCGTCCGCGTAGAAGCTGCCACGACTGGCATCGAACCAGTACTTGTCAGGTGCCCACTCGCTTGTAGCCGGCTGCAGCGACGCGTAGCCCAGCGGGTCGCCGCCAAGTTGCCGATAACGCCACAACCCGCCGTCGATGCCACCGCGGCGCATGATCTCGGCTCCGCCGCGCGCACTCAGCAGCTGCCAGCAATCGGCACCCTTTCGCACGGCGGCCAGATCGACGCCCGGCACCTCGGCAACGGTTGCCGCGACCGCCGCCGCCTGTGCCGGATGCGTGTAGATGACGAAGCCGGTCAGAAGCCCGTAGGGATTGAAAACAACGTCGCGGTCGCCCGCGCCGAGCCGGTTGCGCGGCCGGAAACCCGCCTTGATGACGGCGCGGCGAACGGCCGGCCAGATGTTGCGCAATGACTCGCCGCCGGCGATGCCATGGTCCGACAGCAGTACCGTGTAGAACGGCTTGTGCCGATGACACTGGCGGAAGTCGGCGAGCTGCGTCTGCACCGCCACGAGTACGTCAGCAAGCGCATCGGGACCGCTGAGGTGCGCGAGACCATCGGTCGAGACGACGTACATCGAAAACACCGGTGCGGCCGAGCGCTCAAATGCTTCGAGCCCGTGGCGTAGTTCCCACAGGCTGTAGCGCCGCGGGAAGCCGTAGGCGAACGCGGTGCGAACGAGCCCGTGGAGCTTCCAGTCGAATGTATCTTTCCACGCCGCCGACACTTCGCTGAGGCTCAGGCCGCCG
>DASSOO010000357.1:0-2633 GCA_035700455.1 Gammaproteobacteria bacterium | reverse complement strand
CGCGGTCCCCGTGGCCCTTTTTGCCGTGCTCGCCGTTGCACAGCCGGCGCGTGCAGACGATGCACCGCTGAGCTTCGGCGTCAGACGGGCCAATCCTGCCTGGCATGCGAACATGGTTTCTCCGGACACGGAACCGCTCGGCCTGGCGGCAGGCAAAGACATCTTCGGCATGCACACGGTGACGCTCATTGCCGGACGCCGGCTTGACGAAGCTTCCGGATTTCGTGTCGAACTCAGCGCTGCCAGGCTCGACCGCGAGTCGGAGCGGTGGAGTCCGTTTGCTTTTCGCGTCGAACCTCAGGCGCCGGCGGTGGTTTCCGGCAACTTGTCGTATCCGGACTTCTGGCGTGCCCGCGCGAGCTACTGGCGGGAGCTGCATGTATTCGACAATGGCGGCGCCATGTGGCTCAGCACCCGGCTCACCTACGTTTTAATTAATGCCGGCATTCGTACCAGCGTCCAGGCGTACAACGCCGACGGCGCGTTCCACCAGCATACTTTGCCGGTGCCGAGCGTCGGCATTCATTGGAGCTACCGGTTTGCCGCCGGATGGTCCATCGATGCCGGCATCGAGGGCGGTTACCTGCCCTGGATCAACAGCCTGCGCCGCGACGGCAGCGTTGTGCAGTTTTCGCAGACGAGTCGCGACGCCGACATCGGCCTGCGCTATGGCGGCTCGGATGGCTGGGTCGGACGCCTGTTTCTGTACGCGCTCGACTACCGGCAACGCGAGCGCAGCCAGCAAATCGACACCTCGGCCGGCTTGAGCCGCTACGGAATCGGAATCGGCGTGAGCCGAAGATTCTGACGCGGCCTCGCCGCACATCTTTACGCTCACCCACTAACCACTGACCACTGACCGGCGGCGAAGCCGCTACAATCCCCCGCATGACAGCCCTGCCCATCGAGGAGACCTTACCGGCCCTGAAGGCCGCGCTCGCGCGCGGGCCCAACGCAGTGCTGCACGCGCCGCCGGGTGCCGGCAAGACAACCCGCGTGCCGCTCGCGCTTGCCGGCGAGCCCTGGCTCGCGGGGCGGCGTATCGTCATGCTCGAACCGCGGCGGTTGGCGGCGCGTGCGGCGGCGCGTTACATGGCGGCGCAGCTTGGAGAGCAGCCCGGCGCGACGATCGGCTACCGCACGCGCTTCGACAGCCGCATCGGCCCGCGCACGCGCATCGAGGTCGTCACCGAAGGCGTGCTGACCCGGGTGCTGCAGGACGATCCGGAGCTGTCGAGTTACGGCCTCGTCATCTTCGACGAATTCCACGAGCGCAGCCTGCAGGCCGATCTCGGGCTCGCGCTCAGTCTCGACACGCAATCGGCGCTGCGTCCCGACTTGCGGTTGCTGGTGATGTCCGCGACGTTGCCGGGCGGGCGCGTCGCGAAGTTGCTCGGCGATGCGCCGCTCGTCGCGAGTGCCGGACGGAGCTACCCGGTAGCTGTGCACTATCTCGGCGGCGGTCCGCTCGCGACACTTGCCGCGCGTACCGCCGCGGCGATCGGGCGTGCGCTCGAAGAACAGCGCGGCGGGGTGCTCGCGTTTTTGCCGGGCGCGGCCGAGATACGCAAAACCGCCGCACTGGTCGCGCCGCGACTTCCGCAAGATGTTTTGCTTGCGCCGCTGTTCGGTGCGCTGCCGCCGGCCGAGCAGGATCGCGCAATCGCGCCGGCACCCTCCGGCCGGCGCAAGCTGGTGCTCGCGACCAACATAGCCGAAACCAGTCTCACGATCGAAGACGTGCGCGCGGTCGTCGACGCCGGCTATGCGCGGACGCCGAAATTCGAACCGAGGAGCGGCCTCACGCGCCTCGTCACCACGCGCATCGCGCGCGACTCGGCCGAGCAGCGCGCCGGCCGCGCCGGCCGCGTCGCGCCCGGCACCTGCTATCGGCTGTGGAACGAAGCCGAGCATGCACGCCTCGCCGCCGAATCGGCGCCGGAAATCCTCGAAGCCGATCTCGCGCCGCTGTTGCTTGAACTGGCGCGCTGGGGCGCCGAGGCGACGCACCTCCGTTGGCTCGACGCGCCGCCGGCCGCGGCATTGGCGCAGGCACGCGATCTGCTCGCCGCGCTCGGCGCGCTCAATGCGGACAACCGCTTGACGCCGCACGGAAGGCAACTTGCGCGCATGCCTGCGCATCCGCGGCTCGCGCATATGATTGTGCGTGCGCAGTCACTCGATTGTGCTGCGACCGCCTGTGCGCTCGCGGCGCTGCTTGGCGAGCAGGACGTATTGCCCGCGGACTCGCGCAGCGTCGATGTGCAGCCGCGGCTGGAAGCGCTCGCGGGCAACGGCGGCGCGGCTATTCGCACGCGCCTGGAACGCGTACGCAAAAGCGCGGACCAACTGTGGAAGCGGCTTCGGCCGCGATCGGATGGCGCAGCAACCACGGCGCCGCGCAGCACGGAAATCGATGTCTCCCGCGCGGGTTTATTGCTCGCCTTCGCCTATCCCGATCGCATCGCGAAACGGCGCGACGGTGCCGCGCCGCGCTACCAGCTTGCGAATGGCCGCGGCGCGTATTTCGCGCAACCCGAAGCGCTGTCGAATGCACCCTGGCTTGCGATTGCGGAACTCGACGGCGATCCGCGCGAGGCGCGGATTTATCTCGCCGCCGCGTTCGACGCCAG
>DASSOO010000356.1:0-19224 GCA_035700455.1 Gammaproteobacteria bacterium | reverse complement strand
AGAACATCCTGCCCAGCGGCGCCGTCTGGCGGCCGTTCGACTAAGCGGCAAGTTCGCGATAACGCCAAAAGCCGGGGCAGGACGCCCCGGTTTTTTTTATGCGCGGGTGTCGTGACGCCATGCTCACGGTTCCATGTAAGCAACCCTTGAAAAGGGAGAACCTGAGAATGTCTGACCTATATACCGTTATCTGCACACTGCCGAATGCGGCCGAAACCATCGACGGCATCGACTTTGACTTGGTCATCCCGGCCGGCCGGGCGGCCCATGGCGTATCTGCGGACAAGGCCGAACGTTTCGGCAAAATCCCGGGATATACCATCCAACAGGAAGAAGGTGGCTCGGCCGAGCCGCAGGGATCGCAGCCGCCCGCGGTTGTGCAGCACACCTCCGACAGCGTGCCGACCGCGAATCCGGAAACGGCCGAAGGCGGCTCCGTGCCGCAGACGCCCGAAACCACGACGGGCGCGGGCGATGCCGGCAACGCGGTCACGCCGATCGCCGAGATGAACGCCCCGCAAGTGGTCGCGCTACTGAAAGAGCATCCGACCGCTTATCCGGAAGCCGAGGCGGCGGAGGCCGCGCGCAAGACCCCGCGCAAAGCGGTGGTCGAGGCGATCGAGGCCGCGAAGGAACAGGCCAAGCCGCAGGGCGACAACCCGCCGCCGACCGGCGATTGACCGCAGTTGTCAACGAATCGTTGACAACTGACAAGCCAAGCCGGGGCAGCGATTGCCGCCCCGGCTTTTTTGTGCGCGTGTCGTGACGCCATGCTTCGGATGGGCCTGATTATCACACTCTGGAGTTCGACATGGTACAGAAAGCCGGGCAGAACCCTGCCCAGAACGAAGACAAGCTGAACCGGATGACGCCCGGCGCCAGCGAAGCAGAACTGGGCTCGCGCCTGGCGGCGCTGATCGAGTCGCATAATGCGCTGCTCGCCAAGCTCGACGCCGACGCGACCGTGACGGACACTGATTTCGCCGCCACGCTGGCGGTGCCGAGCCTCGACGAGCCGTTGAGCTAAGGCGGCAATGTCGCTTTTCGCGGACAAGACCAAAACCGTTCAAGAAATGCGTGGCGACCGCCTGACCGCGGCGGCCGCCACCTATTTTCCGGACGTCGAATTGTCCGACGATTACATCTACGCCAAGGTTCTGGCGGCGGAAACCGATGCCGAGCACCGGCTGCGGGTGTTTTTCGAGCCGGTCGAAATGGTGCCCGAGGGCACGCCGCACTCGGTTATCGACGGTTACGAGAACGACAAGGTCCGCTGGCAGGAAGAGCCGGCCTACGACTGGGACCCGGAATTCTTTCGCGGCAACACCTGGGGCTTCTTTCAGGTGCGCCAGCGGCCGATCATCGCGGTTCACTCGTTCCGCTTCATCTATCCCTCGACCGATACGACCATCTACGCGTTCCCGCACGATTGGATCCGGCTGGATAAGAAGTACGGCCATATCCGCATCGTGCCGATGAGCAACTTCTCGACATTGCCACTAAATGCGTGGTTGCTTTCCGTGTTCGCCGGCGGGCGCATGGTACCGCACATGATCCAGATAGCCTACCAGGCGGGCTTGAAAGACGCAGCGGGCGAGTATCCGGAATTGCTGGATTTGATCAAGCGGATGGCGGCGCTGCGCATCATCGAGGACCAGTTCGTGCCGACGTCCGGTTCGCTGTCGGTCGACGGCATTAGCGAGTCGCTCAGTACCGATACGAAAAAATACAAGGATATTGTCGACGCGCGTCTTGAGGCGCTGCGCGACCAGATTCACGGCATTCGCGTCGGGTTCGTATGAACCTCTCGCCGACGCGCCTGAACGCACTGTTGAACAAGGTCGGTCAGGACGTCGCCTGGCGGGCCGGCTACGACTGCCCCTGCCGCAATCCGCGTTCCGGCGCCGCCGATCCCGGCTGCGCCAACTGTCATGGGCTGGGCGTAACCTGGCGCGTGGATGCGACGGCCGCGCGCACCGCGCTGGCCGCGCAGAAGATTCAGCGCCAGTGGGCCGATTTCGGCCTGTGGCAAAACGGCGACGTGGTGCTGTCGATCCCCTCCGATTCGCCGCTGTACGACATAGGCGAGTTTGATCGCGTCGTGTTCTCGCAGTCCAGCGAGCCGTTCTCGCATACCCGGATCCACGACGGGACGGATCGGCTGGCGTTCCCGGTCGTAACCGTATCGCGGGTGTTCTGGCTCGCCAATGACGCCATTGTCGAGGGCGGCATTCCAGACGTGGACGCCGCCGACGGCGTGCTGACCTGGGCGGGCGGCGAGCCGCCGCCGGGCATGCAGTACAGCATCACCGGTCGGCGCCGGCCGGAGTATTTCTGCTTCGGCGACTTTCCGCAAGATCGCGCGCACCAGGGCGGCGCGCGGCTGCCGCGGCGCGTGGTGCTGCGCAAGTTCGATTTGTTCGGGCGGAGCGGATGAGCGAATTCCATATAGGCATCGAGCTTGACCTGCCGCCGAACGCGCCGGTCAACGCGCAGACGTTCCCGAATCTCGCCTACGCGGTGCAGCAGATCGCCGAAATGGGCGCCGACATCTGGCGCGGCTACGCCTCCGGAAAACCGCTGCCGAACGGCCGTATCATCCATGCCCGCACCGGGCAGTACATGCGCTCCATCTCCATGCGCCGCAAGGGCGACTTTGCGGCGGAGGATTTTTCCGAGCTGTCTTATGCCGAGGCGCTGGAAGAGGGGACCGGCCCGCGCGATATGAAGAAAATGCTGAATACGTCCCTCAAGGTGCGTATCAGCAAGAAGGGCAAGCGCTATTTGATCATCCCGTTCCGCCACGGCACGCCCGGCGCGGTCGGCTTTCGCTCGACCATGCCCGAGCCGGTGCACGAAATGTGGCGCGGCATGCGTGCCTCGCGGGTCACCGGCGTTCGCCATGAACCGAACCAGCTCGGCGTCCATCATCCGCGCTCGAAGACCCCGCTGCTGGTGACGCGGCGCAAGTATTCGTGGGGCGACCGGATGAGCGCCGCGCAGTTGCGCTCGGCCGGTGTGCGCGGCCGGCAGCTGCGTCACATGACCGGCATGGTGCATTTCAAGGATCCGGTGAGCGGCGGCCACGGCCAATACCTCACCTTCCGCGTCATGACAGAAGATTCGAAAGGCTGGATTACGCAAGGCACACCCGCGTATCACCCAGCCAAATCCACTGCTGAACAACTTCAACCGCTGGCGGAGAAGGCATTTGCCGAAGCCGTCAAGCGCGACGTGCAACGCTACCTGGGGACATCATGATCCAGTTTATCGAACAGATAATCGCCGGCAACGCGCTGAAGCTCTATCTAGCGCCGCCGCCCGACGCGCGCTACTGGCGCGTGCTGCGCAAAACCAGCAACGACATTGCCGGACCGGACGATGCCGCCGCCGTGCGCGTCTTTGAAGGCGACGATGAAGCGGTGGTGGACGCCGACGGCCTGATCAACGGCACGTCCTATTACTACCAGGTGTTTTACCGCGTCGGCGACGCGTGGCAGCCATCCGACGTGCAGGTCGGCGTCCCGACCGCGAGTTACAACGACGAATCGGTCGACGTGCTGGTACTGCTGCGCGACCGGCTCGAGGCGGGCGTCGCCGTCGAGGTTCAGCGCGGCATGCTCAACCCCAGACCGAAGCCGGGCGGGCAGCCCCGCATCGAGGTACTGACCGCGCCGCCGGTGTACGAGGAAACGGCGTGGCCGGTCGTGACAGTACATTTGGATCGCAACGCACCGGCCGAGTATTTCCTCGGCGATGAAATCGCCCCGGATGAGGCGGTGGAAGACGGCGTAGAGAGCTATACCGGCGCACTCGACCGATGGGAATTAACCATCGTCGGCTGGACGCTGAACCCGGACGAACGCATCCGGCTGAGGCAGGCGCTGCACCGGATCGTGCTGGCGAACAAGGAGGTTTTCGCGGGTTACGGCCTGCGGGAGATTCAGTGCGACCTGCGCGACAGCGAAGACATGGAGCGTTACGGGGCGCCGGTGTACCAGGTCATGGGCTCGTTCAGTTGTCTAGCCCCGGCCTACATATCCGCCGTAACGGGCGCGATTGCAGACACGACCGTCACGGTCAACGGAGACGATGGAAATGGCTAAAAAGCGCAGCGAGAAGGAATCTGAACCGGCCGCGGTGGAAACGCAAGCGACGCCGGATAACAGCTTTCCGTTGACTCTGGACGAATTCTGTCAGCGCCTGTCGGCGCGCGACAAGCGCGTCGAATTGATCGGCGCGTTTCATGCCCGCGAGGTCAAAGCGCGGCATATCAAGGATACCGAAGCGAATTTCCGCCAGCGCTATGAAGATTTCGTGCGCGCACCCGTAAAGTAGGAGATTGAACGATGGCGACCTTTTTTAACGGTAGAAAGCTGGTCACGCCGACCGTCGCGTCGCGCATCGACGATTCCGCGCTCGCCAACTCCAATCCGGCGGTCGGTAACGCGCTCGCGCTGATTGGCCGCGCCGGCGGCGGGCAGCCGAAGACGCCGCTGAAGTTCGGATCGCCGTCGGAAGCCGCGGCGGTGCTACGCGAAGGCGAATTGCTGGAAGCGGTGAAGAAGGCCTTCGCGCCGTCTCCCGAGACTGGCGCGCCGGCAACGGTCATGGCGCTGCGAGTCAACCCGGCGGCGCAGTCGCTCGCCACGCTGTTCGACGCAACGAACAACCCGGCCGTCGAGCTGAAATCGACGGATTACGGCCTCTACACCTCGCAAATCAAGGTCAAGGTCGAGGACGGCACGAACCGCGGCAAGAAGATCACCACGCAGCACGGCGAGGACTATTACAGCGCCGATGACATCGGTCGCGATGCGCTGTCGATTCAGTACATCGGCGCCGAGGCGGCTGCGACGGTCACGGTCAGCAATACCGAGCTGGTGCTGAGCGTGGCCGGCGCCGCGGTCAAAACCATCGACCTGAACGTCTATCCGACGATCCAGCAGTTGGTGGACGCGATCAACGCGGTCGCGGACTTCTCCGCCCGGGTGCTGGATGCCAACGGCAACAAGCCGGCGGTCAACGGGCTGGATTCGGTCGCCGATCAGGACGTGCTGGCCGCAGCCTACACGGTCAAGGCCGACCTGCAGGCGGTGGTCGACTGGTTCAACGGCATTGCCGAGGGCTATGTCACCGCGACCCGGCCGGCGGCGGCAACGGCCGTACCGGTGAATGTCGACTGGCAGTACCTGACCGGCGGCAGCGACGGTGTTGTAACCAACGAGGATTGGGCGGACTGCTTCACCGCGCTGCAGACCGAAGACGTGCAGTGGCTCGCGCCGCTGACCAGCGATGAGGCCGTCCATGCGATGGCCGACGCGCACGTGGATTTCATGTCCAAGGTGGCGCAGAAGGAGCGCCGGGCGTTCGTCGGCGGCCCGATCGGGCAGACGTTCGACGAGGTCAAGACGGCCGCCAAGGCGCTCAATTCCGACCGTACCGCGCCGTGCTATGCCGGCTATTACGATTACAACGCCAACGGCAAGCTCACGCTGTTCGCGCCGTACATGACCGCCGCGATCATCGCCGCCGGCTTCGCCGGGTCCGACCCGGGCACGGCGATGACCAACAAGGCGCTCAATATCCGGGGCGTCGAGAAGAAGCTGCGGAATCCGACCGATACCGACGAGCTGATCGAAGCCGGCGTGCTGTGCATCAACGAAACCGAAACCGGCTTCAAAGTGGTTCGCAGCGTCAGTTCCTGGCTTAACGACGAGAATTACAACCGCGTCGAAATCAGTTGCGGCGCCGCGCTCGATTACACGGCGCGCGTCGCACGCGAAGCGATTGCCGATCTGGTCGGTCAAGGGGGCAACCCGCTGGCGCTCTCGGAAGCAGTCAGCCGCACCGAAACCGCGCTCAGTCTGCTGTCCGTACCGGCGCCGCGGGGACCGGGCGTGCTGGTAGGGGATGAAGAGAATCCGCCATATCGAAATGTGCGCGCCCATCTGGATGGCGATGTTATCGCCGTCCAATTCGAAGCGTCGCCGGTCATCCCGATCAATTATGCACTGGTATCCATCTACGCGAAGCCGTATGCCGGCTCCGCCAGCGCCTAAGAGGTAACGGCCGATGCGCAACAACGTTAAAACTCAGTCGGGTAACCGGCTGGTGGTCAAGCTCGACGGCCAGCAGGTCGGGCTCGCGCAAAGCGCGCGCACGAACGACGACTACAGCCCGGAGCCGGCGAGCGGCATCGGCGACATTCATGTGCAGGAATACGTGCCGACGATGGCGCGCCACACACTCAACCTGGCGAAGATGGCGCTCATCAAGACGAACCTGCGCGCGCGGGGCCTGGAGCCGGAAAACGGCGATGCCATCCTCAAGGGCAACGTGTTCGACATCATCGTGCAGTCGAAAGATACCGGCGCGGTGCTGCGCAAGTACATCGGCTGCTCGTACGCCTCGGGCGACATCGAAATCACCAAGCACCAGATCGTCACCACGAACGCCGTGTTCAACTGCCTGGATGTGAAGGGTGCCGGCCTGTAATGGCGGCTGAGGACCAAGTTAACCGTCTGCTCAAAGATGTGGCAGAGCGTCGCTTCTGGGGCGATGTGCAGATTACCTTCCGCGACGGCAAACCGACGCTGGTGCGGTTGACTGAAACCAAACGGCTTGACGGAGGAACCGCCGATGGAAAAGCAAGTATTCGCAGTCGACGTTGAAGGCATCGGGACGTTCCAGTTCCGGCGCCGAACGATGCGCGAGAACCTGCGCATTGACGCCGAGTATTCGCGCCTGACCGAAGGGGTCGAGACGCCCAGCAAGAGCCTTGATCTGACGGCTGAAATGATGTCGACGCTCAAGGTGCTGACGGAGGACGCGCCGGACGGCTGGGACGTTGACGCGCTGGACCCGCTGGATCCGGAGACGTACCGGAAGTTGATTGCCGTGTACTCGGCTTTGCGCGAGAAAGAAGAGTTTTTTCGACGCGGCCCTGGAAAGGCAGGCCAGGGCGATCGGCAGACAAGCGGCGGGGACGATGGGGTTGTGGTTCCGGCGGACGTACAACCTGGCGCCGACTGACCCGCGCTACCTCGACGCAACGCCTGAAGTCGTGCACGCAGAGTTTTATGCGTACCAGTACGACGACATGTTAAAGCGCGACGGCAAGTTGCCGGATGAGTTCGAGGACGATGATTTCGAGGCAGAACTACAACGCGCTACCGCCGAGGCCGAAACCGGCAACCCTGATGCCTGGGAACCGGAAATCGACGATACTGGCGATTCGGAGTAGCGGATGAGCGTTCGCATCCCCATTTCCGCCGATCCGGCGGGTACCGTTGCCGCTTTCGGTCAGATCACCAACGCCATTCGGCGCGCCGGACAGGAAGGCCGGCGATTCGAGCAACTGGATTTCTCGCACCCCGAGTTGAAAGACTTCGAGAAGGATTTGCGCGCGGCACAGCGCAATTTCGAAGAGCTTCGAAAGGTGGGCCGCGGGCAGACGGCGTCGGCGGTGCGTGCGGGTCAGTACACCGACGTGCTGGACTGGTACAACCGCCACGGCCGCCAGTTTCCCGAGAAATCGGCAAGGCTCAAGCACCGGGCCACGGTCGGTTCCTATGTGCTTCAGGATACCCGCTACGAAATCAATGAGCCGGTCGCGGCCGGCCGCGGCGGTGGTGGCGGGCTGGGTGGACTGCCGATTCCAGGCGTCGGCCGGTTTATTAAAGGCGCGCTGGCGCTCGCGGGTATCGGCGGGCTGGCGTCGCTGGCCAATCAGGGCGTACAGCAGGCGCAGGACGAGGCGATTAACCTCGATTTATTCAAGCGCTCGATCAACGATACCGACGACAGTTTCGACCAGCTGCGCACCCGGATCGAGCAGGCCGGACGTGGGCTACAGCTGACGTACAACGAAACGGTCAAGCTGGCGCAGGGCTTCGCGCGCGCCTCCGCGCTGCAAAGCGGTGCAGCGATTGCGCAGGGCGTCGGCCTGTCCGCCGGGTTCGGCCGCAGCTTCGGGCTGGAGCCGGGCATGTCCGGGGGCATCTTCGGCGCCATGCGCTTCCGCGGCGTGACCGGTCCCGGCGGCGCGATGGACCCGAAACAGTTCGCCCTCATGCTCGCCGACTCCATTTCCTCGAGCGGCATGTTTGCCAAATCCGCCGAGGTCATGCAGGCCATCGCCAGCTATGTCACCACCTCTGAGCGCGTCATGGTGAACGCGCCGAACGTGGCTGGCTATACCGATTTGCTGACGCGCATGAACATCGCGGGACAACACGGGATGCCCGGGCTGCGCGGCCAAATGGGCGCGGCGCTGATTGCGCAAGTGGATTCGGCTATCCGCGCCGGCGGCCGCATGGGGCCGGCTGGTCGCAATATCCTATGGCGCGCAATTAACGCTCACGGCGCCCAGCTCAACCCGTTTCAGACAGATTTTCTGCTGGCCGGTGGCGCGTTCGCAACGCGCTCGGCGGCATTCAAGGGTGTCGCGCCCGGTCTCGCGCACGGCAATAAAACCGTGCTGGATTCCTTTCTGGATGAAATGCGCGGCCGGATGGCGGGCCGCGGGCAATTCGCGCTGTACGAGGGCGTGTCGAACGTCCTGGGCATCGGCGTGCGCCAGGCGCGTGCGCTGCTGGAATTGCAGCATTCGGGCGGCGGCCTGGGCGGGATCGGCAAGCTGCTGAAAACGGCCGGGCTGGATTACAAGGATTTGAACGCCACCGGCCTGAAAGAGCTAGGCCAGATTGCCTATGCGTCGCCGGGCGAATTGCAGGACCTCAAAAAGCAGTCTCTTGGCCGCGCCGACCTGACCGACGAAGAGCGCGCTGCGATTACCGGCGCGAAGAAACCGGAGGAATTGAAAGCGGCTCTGGCGACCGCGGCGGCACGGCACGGCCGCATCACCAATCAAGGCACGCGCACGCTGGATTCCCTGACGGCGATCAAGAATGCCGTGACGAAGCTGGGGCAGGATCTGCTCGATCCGGTCAATGACATTCGCACGCTGGTCGCGCGGATGGCCGGGAGTGTCACCGGCGAAAATCCGGCGACGGACGCCTGGAATGCGGCTTTCGGCGAGGGTGCTCGGCAGAAGAAGGCGGAAGCGGCATTGAAAGGTGCGGCTAAAGAAGCCGGCAAGGACATTTTTCACACCATGTTGAGCACGCTTCTGCCGGATTCGACGATGGCCAAGTACGAGCAATGGAAATCGAACCAGGGCATGAATCACCCGATTCCGCAAGGCGCTTCCAGTGGTGGAAAAGCAGTCGCCGGCGGCAAATTCGACTTCAACCATCACATTACGCTGTACGACCAAAGCGGCGCCGTGAAAGGCACTATCAACCGGCAGATGAGCGTCGAGGCGCCGGTGGCCGACCATGGCTAATGGCGTGCGCAGTTATCAGCCGCGCATCCAGGTGACGCTGGTCAAATGCGTCAAGGAGAAGAATGCGCAGGCGGAACGCTACGTCGCGGCGAACAACCGCATCGACCTGACGCCGTTCCTGAGCGAGAACGGCAGCGTCGTGACGCACAAGGACATCACGCAGCCGCTGGGGACGTTTAATATCACGTTCGCGGACCAAGTCGACCGCAACGGCAGGGACTCCCGCCATGCCGATTCGGTCTATGGCATCGTCGCGCCGATGGATTACGTGGAAATCCGCATGGCGCGCTCTCCGGTCGCGCGGCGGGAGGATTACGGACAATACCTGCCTGTCATCATGCGCGGCTTCGTCTCTCAGGTTCGGCGCTCGCAGATGATCGGTGGCGACGGCAAGCCGGTACGCTCAGTCATCATCGAAGGTCAGGATTTCGGCAAGCTGCTGCAGATCATGCAAATCTTCTACGAGCGTAACTATGGGCTCGGGCAGAACCTGGTGACGAAGTTTCTGCTCGCGCAAAACTACGCCGTCAAGTTCAAGTCCTTCACCGCGTCCGATTTCATGCGCGCGATGATTGACCAGATCGTCACGCCGGAACTGGAGGTGCTGTGGCAGGAAAGCGCGCTATCCTCGACCATCGAAAACCCGATGCGGATCCGTACCGACGGCTCGCTGACCGTGGACGATGGCACCGTTCAGCCGTATGTGTTCCAGCATTACAGCGGCAACCTCTGGGGCCTCATGAAGCAATTCGCGGACCTCAACTGGAATGAGCTGTTTATACGCGATGATCCGGACGGCGTACGACTCGTGTACCGGCCGTTCCCTTACAAGGATATTGACGGGCACTGGATCAAGCCGGGCGCCGACCCCGGTTCGACGCGCATTACGCTAGACGACGTGGGCGCTATGAACGTATCGCGCTCAGACGCCAACGTCGCCAACTATTTCTGGGTCGACGCGCCGCATTATCAGGCTATCGGCCCCTCGCAAAATCAGGATTTTGCCTACAGCCAGAAAGAAAACTACTTGATGGAGGATTACCCGAACAACAATCCTGCTCTGTATGGCATCCGAAAAATGGAAGCGACCACCGCGCAGGGGCCGAGCGGAGAATCAACGTCGGGAGTCGACCTGGACAAAGAAGGTCAGGCCAAGGCCATCGGCAATATGTGGGATTGGCTGGCGGAACGGCGCGGCCGGCTCAAGGCGTACAACAAGGACAACGTCATGTTCGAGGTGGGCGACATGACGCTGAAGGGCAACGCGCAGGTCCGGCCTGGAACCTATCTGGAACTGGATTTGGGCGCGTTCCGACCGGAATACTACGCTTATGCTGTCACGCAGACGTACGTCCCGCTGCGCGAATTCACAACCAAGGTGGCGGTGAAGCGGGGCACTGGCTATATCCAGCGGTCACGGCTGGAACGTTCGCCATACCGTGCCGAGCGCGGGAGCGGCGTTTATGAGTGATTTCGTGCTGGCGCGCGTGCTGCGCGTGCATCCGGACAGCCACACGGCTGACCTTATCCTGTATGACACCGGCGGCTATTTCGAAGGCGCCCGGGTGCTGACGCCGTTCGCCACGACCAATACCGGTACGGTGGACCTGGCGGACCCGACGGAATTCGACCCGAAAGACGCGCCGGGCCTGACCGGCAATCGCGACATGCTCGCCTGCGTGATCGTGCATGCGCACATGGCCTATGTCATTGGATTCATTTATCCGCAAGTCGCGCAGATGATGTTCGACGATCATAACCGGAGAATCAGTCGGCACGCCTCGGACGTGTATTCAACGATCGACGATGACGGCAATGTCGAGTTCTTCCACCCGTCTGGAACCTATGTTCGGTTCGGCACGAGCCCAGACCATGAAGACCTTACCGGTAAGGACGTCGACGGCGAATGGAAGATCAACAAGAATACCGACAAGAAGGTCCACCTGAAGGTGGTTGTCGCCAACGGCGGGGAACAGAAGGCCGCGTTTTCAGCCGATCCGGACGGGAACGTGAAGGCGACCGGAAAGGGCGCGTTGAACGCCGATTTCGAAGGTGACGTCGGGGTGTCGTCGCAGGGCGAAATCACTGCATCATCGCCGACCAAGGTGACCTCAGATGCGCCGATGACCGAGGTCGCCGGTGATCTTCATGTCGGTGGGAGCGTCACGTGCGACAACGACATCTCGGACGCCAAAGGCAGCATGCAGGAAATGCGCGATCATCTACAATGACCACGATCATATCGACCCGCAGGGCGGCAAGGTGCAACCGCCTGCCACGAAGATGGAATAACCTACGGCGCGGGCAAAGGCTTGCCGTCGACGCGCTCAATATCAGCGGCCCGAACCCACAACCTCACGTTCCGTACTCCTTTATCGAAATGCACCGGAACCCCGACAGAATACAGCGTGGGCTTACCGTCCTGCTGCAGTGACCAGCGTATCGGGTGCAGATTGATCGGCACGACGAACGCGCGCTCGGGCGCGTTTAGTACGCGCAAGCCGTGGCAACTCTGCGCCCAAGCCCAATCCGGATCACTGAACGGCGTCAGTAGAGTGCAGACGAGCGGGTTGTAATCGACCAGCCCCGCTATTTTGTCATACTTACCAGCCCGCGCCAGACGGAGAAGACGCGCCGCGTCAGGCTCAAGCGCAGCGCCAACACCCTTCACTATTACCGGTATATGCGGAATCTGGCCGCGCTGCTGATCGGCCAGCGCCGGCAGTGCGAAGAGCATCAGCATCAACGAGAGGGCAATTCTTCTGCTCATCCCCGTATCCTTTTTGTCATAAGCCAACCTTAGCTTACCACCCGGGCGGGGCCATGTCGTGACGCGATAATCGGCCACATGACGCCGTCCAGCCAAAAAGCCGGCGAGCGGCCTATCGGCTTCACGCTCTACGACGCCGAAAAGGCCCGTATCGTCTCGCACATGAATCTGGTGATTCGGCCGGAGGATTTGACGCGAGATGAGCCGTCTCGGCTGAGTGCGCACCAGACGTTGGGCGGCGCCTGGGCCGACGATTTCGGCGAGGGGCTGACCAGTATCGAGATTACCGGGCATACCGGCTGGCGCGGCAGCAAGGACCGCGACGGCGCCGCGATTTTTCACGCTCTGCATGAAGACATTTTCAAGCAGTGGCACAAGCGGCGCCGCGAGCGCTCAGACAATGGCGGTGATCCGGACACCATCGAAATGATCTTCGACGATGACCTGAATGGCCATTCAGACGTCGTCGTGCCGCGTCAGTTCAAGCTACTGCGCCACAAGTCTCGGCCGCTGCTGAAGCAATATCGCATTTCTATGGTGAAATTGCGCGATACCGCAGATGCGGCGGCGGAGCTGGCCGATCCGATTACCGATGCCATCGTGAACCCGTACGGCCGCTACGCGGCGGCATCAATCGGACTCAAGACCAATACCGCCAAGCAGCTCGCGCTGGCGGACGGCGTGAACGCCGCGCTGGGCGATATACAGGGCATCAGTGACGCCATTCTGACCACCAGCACCGGCATGTTGCAGGCGGTGCTGGACGTCGGCAGCCAGGCGGCGGGCGTGTTCGACGCCGTGACCTCGCCGCTGCTGTACACCACGCTGCAGGTGCAAAAGGCCTGCCGCAATGCGTTCTGGATGCTGGCGACGCCTTACGGGGTGACACAAAACGCCGTATACACCCTCATGCAGATGTCCTCGACCTTCAACGAGGCGTACTGCACGCTGCTGAACGGTTTTAATATCCTGCGCCAGTTTCCGGACATCGAGGACATCTTCGGCGCGTCCAACTGCTCGTCCACCGGCGGCGGTCGGCCGTTGAGCCCGTTCCAGGCCGATAACCCGTTTCTGACCATGTTCAAAAGCGAGAAGTCGCCGGTTAGTCTGGATGCGGGCGCGGTTGAAAGCCTGGCGGCGCTTAATCAGGACGTGCTGAGCGTGCAGAATTATTCAGTGATTCCGGGCCATCTGGCGGCGATCGCGAGCGGGGTGCGGCTGACGTGAGTTTCACCCGTACCGTTTCCGGCTTCCGGCGCGTGCCGACGCTGCACGGCGACACGCTGCAAAGAATCGCCGCGCGCGAACTGGGAGACGCCGCGCTGTGGTACCGGCTGATATACCTCAACGGCTTGCGTGCGCCGTACATTACCGACGATCCGGCGCAGGCCGGAAAAGGCGTCATTCTCGCCGGCGACACGATTCTGCTGCCGGCGGCCGGCCAGTCGGCGATTCAGTCGCCGGACCCGGACAACGTCTATGGCGACGACATCACGCTGGCCGACGGCCGGATCGGCGTCAAGAACGGCGACATGGCTATCGTCAGCGGCATCGGCAACCTGACGCAGGCGCTGTCCAACCGCATTCAGACCCGGCAGGGCGAGTTGCAGCGCCATCCACGCTACGGCTGCGCGCTGCACCAGCTGATCGGACAGGCCAACAACGTGAATGCGCTGGCCGCCGCGGGCCTGCTGAAGCGCTCGCTGCAGTCGGATTACCGGGTGCGGCGGGTCGCGGCGGCCCGGGCGTCGGTGGCGGGCGATGCCGTGCGGGCCAAGGCGACTGTCGAAGCGGTGACCGGCGAACAAATCGGAGTACGGACGTAATGTTCCAGATTAAAGATTTCCGCTCGATCGTCGCCTCAATGGTCAACTACGTTCGCGGCACCAGCGACAAGCTGACGGATTTCTCCGTCGGGTCTGTGAACCGGACGATGCTGGAAGCGCCGGCGCTCGAAATCGACGAGCTGTATCAGCAGGTGTTCAACGGCTTGCGCGAGGCGATTCCGGCTGCGATTTACCCGCCATTCGGTTTCGACAAGCTGCAGCCGGTGACGGCCGCGACCAACGTGATTTTCAGCACTGCCACGCCGGCGGCGTCGGCGATCGTGATTCCGGCCGGCTTCGCCGTGCGGGTACCGGGCGGGGCGGTGCGCTACGCGACGCAGCAGCAGGCGGTGATCGGCATCGGCGATACTGAAGTCGCGGTGCGCGTCATCGCGGATACCGAGGGCGTCGCCGGCAATACCATCGCGGGCACGATTACCGAAATGATCGCGCCGATTCAGGGCGTGACCGTGACCAATCCGGCGCCGGTGACCACAGGCCGGGAGCTGGAGACGGATCAGGAGCGCTTCACGCGGTTCCAGCAGTACATTCTGTCGCTGGCGCGCAGCCACGTGCAGGGCGTGCAGTACGGCGCCAGCACCGCGCAGGTGACTGACGATGCCGGCGACGTCATCGAGACCGTGCGCAAGGTGCTGGTGGTCGAGCCGTTCGTGGAAGACCCGGCTCAGCCGTTGGGCTATATTGATGCCTACCTTTGGAACGGCATCGACAGCGCCTCGCCCGCGCTGCTGGCGGCGGCGTCCAAGGTAGTAAACGGCTATACCGACGCCAACGGCAACCGGATCGTCGGCTACAAGGGCGCCGGCGTGATTGTCCGGATCAAGCCGGTGGTCGAGCAGTACATCAACTCTGAACTGACCGTCTGGCTGGCGCCGAGCTACAAGGCCGAGGATGTGCTGTCGCAGATTACGGCCGTAATCAGCTCCTACATTACCGGGCTCGGCATTGGCGAAACCTACGTGGATGCCGAAGCGGTGCGGCGGGTGAAAAACATCGCCGGGATCTATGACGTCGAATTCGCTACGCCACCTGATAACCTCGAGGTCGACGCCAGCGTCAAGCTGTTGGCCGGGCCGGTGTCGATTACCGTCGCATGAGCGACATCTGGAAAGCTATTCCGCACCGGCTGATACAGGCCGTTGATCGGCTGGTGGACTGGTCGCAAGGCCAGTGGGCGTTTGTGTCCGACCTGGTGACAGATGGCCGGCTGTCCAATGCCGGCTGGTTCAACCGCGACGGCACCGCCGAGTATTATGATGCCGACGGCACGCTGCAGACGGCCGCCGCCGATGTGCCACGCATTGCTTACGATCCCGACACCGGCAGCTTGCTGGGACTGGCGATGGAACAGGCGGGCGGCCATGCGGCCGAAACCGCGACCATCACCCCGATTGACGATTGGTGGAACGGCAAGGCGTTCACGGTCGTTATCAGAGGCGTCGCTGCGGCTTACAAAGGCGATTTCGACTACGAATATTTCTATGCCGCGCACGACGGCAGCGCTGACAACATCGTCGCCATCCGCCGACAGACCTACAACGGCGACGTGTACGTGCTCATGGTGCGCGATGGAATCCAAACGTTCGCCTACAACCTGGGCCACGTCGAGCCGGGCGCCGAGTTTATCGCGCTGCTGACCGGCGGCCCGGAAGGCACGGCCGCCTATGTAGACGACAACCCTGTGTACAAAGGTGACTGGGACAGCGGCAAAAGTCTGCCGTTGGTCGACACCATCGACATCGGCCATTTCCAGGGCGGCAGCCAGTCGAACGGCTATATCCGCTCGCTGAGCATGTATCCAGTGTCGCACGTGAGCGCGCTGCCGGGCCGACCGGTCGAGCCGCCGCCAGAGGCGACCGGAGGTGGCACCGTGCTGACTCCGGACGACGGCGCGCTGGTGGCGATGGAGGATATGCCGGTCGGCGTGCGGCCGGTGCTCGGACTATACGCGCAAACGTCGGTGAACTGGACGCATGAACCTCCGATTGCAGTTGGTGTCGCGCCATTTGGCGGCTTGTATGTGCAGACCTCCCTGAACTGGGGCGAGCATCAAACGGTCGGTGTACAGCCGATTAGCGGGACGTATGAGCGCGTGCCCGTAACGCTTAGCCCGAACGCTGGCATCATCTCCCATGGCAGCTTGAGCATGGTGAACGACGGTGACACCAATACCAATAACTATTTAGGCGTAGGCCCATCTACAGACGGGCAACCGTGCTACGTGGAATTGTATCTCGGCAGCGTGCAATCGTTGTCCAGCATAACCGTCTGGCACTACTACAGCGACGGGCGCACGTACCATTCCACGAAGACGGAAGTTTCCGCCGATGGGGTGAACTGGACAACGGTGTTTGACTCGGCGGTTGACGGAGAGTACGCCGAAACCTCAGCTGGTCGGACCACCAGCTTCGCCACTCGGGATGTGCTGTATATCCGCGATTACCTGAATGGAAGCTATGCCAGCACCAGCAATCACTGGGTTGAAATCGAGACGGCATAATGGAAGGCGTAATAATCACCAATGGCACGGCAGCGCTCAATATCCCGGCCGTGCTGCGCGCGACCTGGACCAGCATCCCGATCCCGATTGATGCGGCGGCCTCGTTCGCCGAAGGCTCGATTAGCTGGGTCGAGGATGCACCGGCCGGCACGACCGTAAAAGTATTCGCCCGCGTAGGCGGCAGCGCGCAGTTCCTGCCGATCACCAATGGCGCCGGACTGCCGGTGCTGTTTCCCGGCCAGAACCTGCGCGGCCAGACGATCACGCTGCTGGTGAACCTGGAAACGACCGACGGCAATGTGACGCCGACCGTCAGCGCGCTGACCATAATGGTCAATGGCGCGAACTTCCCGGTCATTCCGATGAGCGGGCTGGCGGACAAGTTCATTGATTCGCTCAACTCACCGTTCAGCGCGGATCCGGAGCCGCGGCTGGCGCTGCGTCTCACTTACGATGGCGCGATGACTTGGCGGGTGCAGAATTACACGCTGACGACGGCCGTCGAGGGCGGGATCGGCGGGCCATTGAATGCCTTTTTGCCGATGTTCACGCTGGGTGAACTGGTCGAGTATCTGAACGCCCAGCCGGGCTACAGCGTCCTCTACGTCGACGAAGCGTTGAACGACAAGGCGGCGGTATGCCTGCTGGACGCTGCCGGCGACATCGACACAAGCAACGGCGACCACCTGTATGCCTATTCTGCGACGCTGCGCGAGTATTTTTCGGCCGTGGCTTTCGAAACACAACTCGCGGCCGACGCCGTCTCCGAAATGCTGCGCTACATGGACATGCGCGAGGCCGAGGGCGAGTGGCTGGATTATTGGGGCGCGTTCTTTGATGTGACGCGCCGCGACGGCGAGACGGACGAAAGCCTGGCGCCGCGCATCACCAGTGACCCGTTCCGCTTCCGCTGCAATAACCTGGCGATTGAGAATTACGTCCGCGATGAAACCGGCGTCGGCATCCGGATCTACGATCTGGATTGGGAGGACACAAACTTCATCACCACGAATCCGGCGCCGGTGGTGTATCGAGGTACCAGCCGCTTTGTCGAAATCACCAATGATGGCGCTTACGTGACGGCGCCGTTCGTTGCCGATTCAGCAAAAAAACAGCTATTGGCCCGGTTCGGCATCACGCTGTTTGCGACCGGCGATGTCTCGGGCGGCGGCTATCCGTACTGGGGCAATCCGGCGAACGACAACCCGCTGGTATGCGCATTCGCGGTGGTGCTCGGCTCATCCACGCTCACGCTCGAGCAAAAAGAGGCGATTCGGGACGCGGTGAATCGCGCCAAGATGGCCGGTACCATGGCTCTGTTCTTCGAGCCGTTGAAGGTCCTGCATTCGAACACGGCCGGAGAAAGTACCAATTCCGAGTATGTGGCTGCACCGGGCACTGCCGCCTACAGCCCGGTGATCTGGCCGGAGTCGTGACACCAGACTAGCCCTATCACCCGTACGCTCCGGAGCGTTCGATGCAACAGGGCACTGACTGGGCCGGCTCCTATTCCCGCTTCTCCTTCGACGAGGCCAAGCGCTACTTCTACCTGCTGAAAGAGCAGGGCAAGCCGGTCCTCGACGACGATTTCAATTTGCTGCAGGACATCCTGCTGACGCTGCTGCGTCGGTTCATTGTCGACGCATTCGGCAACGGCGCCGCCGGCGACGGCTTCAAAATCGTCGGCACCGGCGCGGACAACGATTTCACCATTACCGGCGGCGACGGCACGCTGGACGGCGCGGGCCGCATTTACGTCGACGGCCTCATGCTGCTGCTCGAATCCGACGTCGCCTATTCCGGTCAGGAACAACCAGGCGCGGCGCTGACGACGCCGGGCGCCAACCGGTCCGACGCGGTATACCTGGACATGTGGATGGCCGAGGTCGGGCCCGAGGACGATCCGGCCATGAACGACCCGACGCTGGCGACCGAGACCGGTCGGCGGCTCAAGCTGTTTTACCAGGTGCTGGTGGCTGAGGGGTCTGTCACGCCGGCGCCGTATACCGACGCCAACAACGCCCGCCATCACACCTACCATTTGGCGACGCTGAATCGCACCGCGCAGGCGGCCATCGATGCGGACATGGTGGTCGATACCCGTGAATCCTTTGACGAACGCTACGCGCGCCGCAACGGTGACCCGGCGCAGGTGTTTGCGGTCGCGGAGGCGGTCGATGATGGTCAGGCGATCAACAAAGGGCAGGCGGATACGGATTACGCGCGGCTGGACACTGAAAACGTCTTTACTCAGGAGCAGCATGCGCCTGGCTTTGATTCGCAATCGGCGCGCAAGCTGAAACGCATCCTGGATGAACCGCTGCCTAGCATTGAAGAGTTGGCGCAGATCGGACTCTACCGATTCGAGTGGCGCGAAAGCGGCAAAAAGGACATTGGCACGATGGCCGACGAGGTAGCGGCAGTGCTACCGAGCGTGGCCGGCTACCGTGACGGCGAGCCTAGCGGTGCGGATTATGGCCGCGCCGGTTTCGTTATTGCCCGCCGACTGCTGGATGAAGTGCTGGACATGCGCCGTCAGATAACGGACCTGCAGAGCACCGTCCGTTACCTGTCTCGGCGCCTGCCGGAGCTGTAATGGCGCTTGGCACGACCGAATTCGAGCGGCAAGATGTCGACCTGAAGCTCATTTTTGAGCCGCGCCAGGCTGGCGATCCTGCGGTCGCTCCTACCGGCTTCTTCGATATTGACGACGCCAAGGACCTGGCGGACGTGTTCGCGCCGCTGTCTGTCGGTCAGC
>DASSOO010000355.1:0-2065 GCA_035700455.1 Gammaproteobacteria bacterium | reverse complement strand
GGGCTATCGGGCCGCCAATCTCGAACCCCGGCCGGACCAGGTGGTTATCGGCAATGCGGGCATCGCGCGCGGCAACCCGGAGCTGGAAGCAGTCCTTGACCTGGGTTTCGACTATCTCTCCGGGGCAGAGTGGCTTGCGCGCCACGTGCTGCGCGGCCGCCATGTGCTGGCTGTTGCCGGCACCCACGGCAAAACCACGACCGCGAGCATGCTGGCCTGGATTCTGGAATACGCCGGCTTGAAGCCTGGTTTTCTGATCGGCGGTGTGCCGGGAAATTTCGGAATTTCAGCTCGCCTGGGCGAAACGCCGTTTTTTGTCATCGAGGCGGACGAGTACGACACGTCGTATTTCGACCGCCGCTCAAAGTTCGTTCATTATCGGCCGCGGACGTTGATTCTTAACAATCTTGAGTACGATCATGCCGATATCTTCCCCGATCTTGACGCCATCAAGCTGCAATTTCATCAACTTGTCCGTAGCGTGCCGGCCAGCGGCCTGATCGTCGCCAATGGCGCCGATGCCAACCTGTCGGCGACGCTGGCGCGCGGCTGCTGGACTCCGGTCGAGCGATTCTGCGCTGCGCCCGCCGGCTGGCAGGCGGCGCATGCGACCCCCGACGGCAGTGCGTTCGAGGTGCAGTTTCGCGGCGAGACGCTGGGGCGTGTCGAATGGCCGCTGCTCGGAGATCACAACGTCAGCAACGGGTTGGCCGCGATAGCCGCGGCGCGGCATGCGGGCGTTGTGCCGGCGGCCGCGATCGCCGCACTTGGTTCGTTCGCCGGAGTCAAGCGTCGCCTCGAAGTGCGTGGTGAAGCCGCCGGTATCACCGTCTACGACGACTTCGCGCATCACCCGACCGCAATCGCGGCCACACTCGAGGGGCTGCGCCGGCGTGTCGGAGCGGCACGCATCCTGGCAGTAATCGAGCCGCGTTCGCACACAATGAAGCGTGGCGTACACCGCGACACACTGGGGCCGGCGTTGGCGGCGGCCGACCGGGTTTTTGCCTACCGGCCGCCAGGTCTCGTCTGGGACCTGGAAGCGGCGCTCGCGGGCCAGCGCTACGCCAGCACCGTCTCCGTCGATGTCGGCGAACTGGTCGACGCGATCGCGGCCGAGGCGCGCAGCGGCGACCACGTGCTCGTCATGAGCAACGGCGGCTTCGGTGGCCTGCATGACAAGCTTCTGCAGGCACTCCGTGCCGGCGACGCGGCGCTTGCCCGATGAGCGCGCCGATCACGCTGGCGATGACCGGCGCATCCGGAGCGCAATACGGCTTGCGTCTGTTGCAGTGCCTGCTCGAGGCCGGGCGCGAAGTCTACCTGCTGCTGTCGAAACCCGCGCGCATCGTCATCGACATGGAAACCGACCTGGAGCTCCCGGCCGGGCGCGACGCGAAGACACGCTACCTGCTTGAACGTTACCGCGGCGCCGAAGGCCAGTTGCACCTGTTCGGCCGCGAAGAATGGACTGCGCCGCCGGCCAGCGGTTCCGCCCGTGTCGCCGCGATGGTCGTGTGCCCATGCACGGCCGCGACACTTGCGGCGCTTGCGACCGGTGCGAGCCGCAGCCTGATCGAGCGTGCCGGTGACGTGATGCTCAAGGAGCGCCGCAAGCTGATTTTGGTGCCGCGTGAAACCCCGTTGTCGAGCATTCATCTGCGCAACATGCTGGCGCTGTCGGATGCCGGTGCGGTAATTCTTCCGGCCAACCCCGGCTTTTATCACAAGCCGCAATCAATCGACGATATCGTGGATTTTGTCGTAGCACGCATTCTCGATCATCTTGAAATCGATCATCAGTTGGTACCGCGCTGGGCCGCAGGCAGCTGACTCGCAGGCGCGCCCCGCACGCAACCAGGCTCCTGTTGCGCGTGGCCGCCCCGGCGCCTGGCAGCTTCGACTAGTTATCAGGCCGCAGGTCCGTCGACAAATACCGTTTCGGCGCCTTGCTTTTCATAAGTGATATTGACGGTGCGTCCAATCGCACGTGTCCGGTGAACCGTACCGGCCGGCACCACCACGTACTGCCACTCGGTCAACTCCATCGTGTCGTTGCCAGGTA
>DASSOO010000354.1:0-4222 GCA_035700455.1 Gammaproteobacteria bacterium | reverse complement strand
CGCGAAACCGACCTGCCCGGCGCGCTTTTGCCTGAGGAGCCTCCAGCCGGCCGGCAACGCGGGGATGCCGATCGCAGCCGGATATTCCAGGTACACGCGTGCGCCCGTCCTGAGCCAGCCGGCCGCGAGGCGCTCGCAGGCGATCGTCAGAAGCGCGGTGCCAAACGGCGGGTCGAGAAACACGATGTCATAGGGCTTCGGGGCACCGGACAGATACCCCAGCGAATCCGCGACGACCACACGCGCGGCACCGCCCAGGGCTGCCAGGTTGCCCTCGATCGCCGCGGCGGTTTCGGCATCCTTTTCAACGAATTCCACCTCGCGCGCGCCTCGTGACAACGCCTCCATCCCCAATGCACCGCTGCCCGCGAACAGGTCCAGGCAGCGCGCACCGGCAAGCCGCGGCGCGAGCCAGTTAAAAAGCGTTTCGCGCACCCGGTCGGGAGTCGGCCTGAGGCCTTGGCGTGCGGGGAAGACGCAGCGGCGGTGACGCCACATGCCGGCGATGACGCGAAACTCGTTGCGATAGGCCATATTGGTTAAATATGCTATAACCGTGCTTGCGCCGCTGCGGGCGCGGATATCGCCCGCCGAACCTGTCGGTAAAGGGGACGCAGCCTTCAACCGCGATCTCAAGCTGCCGTATTTTCAATGCGGCGTGCTCAAAATGCCATGGCCCGCCTGCGCCGCCCTGCCGCCGTACCAGATAACGGAGATCGGACGATGAAAAAATACTATGGTGTTGGCCTGATCCTGATCACTTTCCTGCTGGCGGCGTGCGTCAAGGAACATCAATCGCAGCCACCGGCGCCGGCGCCGCAATCGACGTTTACGGCTTACTTTGCGCCCGAAGGCGGCGAGATGCCGTTCCCGAACGATCTCTACTTTAATGGCAGCACCGACGGCACGGTCAACGTGCCGATTTCGGATCCGACCAACCCGGCGACCGGGCCGATGCAGGCCGTCAACGAAATCGATGGTTTCTCGACGCAGGCGGCGATCGACGCCTATTTCAGCCAGCCGATCGATCCGCAGAGCGTCGTTGGCGGCAAGAACGTGTTCGTTTTCGAGGTAACCGAAGACCCGAAAACGCATGCGGTAACCGGCTTCGTCAAGCCGCTCGTGTCCGGCACCGACTTCAGCGCCGGCGTCTCCCCGGCCAATCCGACGATTCTCGTGATCACGCCGCTCAAGCCGCTCAATTCTTCAAGTGCCTACATGGTCGTGCTGACGAAGGGCATCACGAGCAGCGGCGGCGACCCGGTGGTGCCCGACACGCAATACGCCCAGATCCAGCAGGCGCTCGCATCCGGTTCTTCGCTCAGCGATCCGACGCTCGACCAGATCAAGCTGCTCGAGGGGGCGATGCTCAAGGTCGCCGGTGGCGCGGGCATCGCCGCCGACGACATTGTGCTCACCTGGAGTTTTGCGACCGAGTCGGTCGGCGACGTGCTCGGCTATATCGCCACAAATGCGACCCCGCAGGGTGGCGTGCTCAAACCCACCGGCATCAACACCAAGCAGGCCAATTCGCAGCTCGCCGGCCATGCCGATATTCTCGCCGGCGACGTCAGCATCCCGTATTACCTGCCGATACCAACCAGCGCCGACCCGACCGCGCCGCTGACGGGTCACTGGGAAGGCAAGGACGGCAGCGCGCTCACGCGCTACAACCCGGTACCGGTGCCAACCGATAAGTCGCTGCTGATCCCGCTGCTGGCGACGGTGCCGAACGCGCAGTCCACTTACGTATCGACGTTTGGCGGGAGTGAGCCGGCGACCGGCTGGCCGGTTGTCATCTTCCAGCACGGTATAACGGGCAATCGCGAAAACATGCTGGCGATCGCAGACGCATTTGCCGATGCCGGCTTCGCCGTCGTTGCCATCGACCTGCCGCTGCACGGCGTCACCGATACCAAGGATCCGCTCTACCAACCGGATCATGAACGCACCTTCGACCTCGACGTCGAGGACAACAGCAGCGGCGAGAGCGGCGCCGATGGCGCGATCGACCCCAGCGGCTCGCATTTCATCAACCTCGCGAGCCTGCTCACCAGCCGCGACAATCTGCGCGAAGGCGCCGCCGATCTCATCAGCCTGACCAAGACGCTGCCGACGCTCGATTACAACGGCGACGGCCAGCCGGACTTCGACGGCAGCCGCATCTACTTCGTCGGCCACTCGCTCGGCGCGATCGTCGGCGTCGATTACCTTGCCGTGGACGCAACGCCGATCTCGGCGACGCTTGCCAGTCCCGGCGGTAACGTTTCGCAGTTGCTCATCAAGTCGCCGAGCTTCTCCGGCCAGATCAATCAAGGGCTTGAGGCGCAAGGCATCCAGCCGGGTACGCAGCTTTACCTTGACTTCTTCCGCAACGCGCAGACGGCGATCGACGCCGGCGATCCCGCCAACTACGCTGCGGCCGCGGCGACCGCGCACCCGATCCACATGACGGAAATCGCCGGCACACCGGGCACGTCGAACAAGCCGGACCAGGTGGTGCCGCCGTTCTCGACCGACTTGCTTGCGGGCATCATGGGGCTGACTTCGGTCCATCAGACCACGATCGACCCGGCTGGGGTACGCGGCATTGTCCGCTTCCTGATGGGCAGCCACAGCTCGCTGCTCGACCCGACGGCGAGCCTGCCGGTTACGGTCGAAATGCAGACCGAAACGGTGATTTTCGCTGCCGGCTACCCGCCCAGCAGCATTCCGGGTGACGGCACAGCCATCGTCATCAGCAACCCGGCCGTGGTGCAGCAGTAAGCTGACACGCCGCCCCGCAAGGGGCGGCGTTTTTCCGGATGGACGACTACGTTACCATCGCTACCTTCGGCACCGCCCCGGCGGCGCATATTGCTCTCGGCCGCCTGCGCGCCGACGGGTTCGACGCCCGTCTCGTCGACGAACACATCGTCCGCGCCATCGCCATCGGCGGCATTCGTCTGCAAGTGCGCGAGCGCCAGGTCGAAGCCGCGCAGCGCGTCCTCGCAACGGATTATTCGGATGAGTTGGATGAAAGGGAATAGCCGCCGAGCGGCACATTCATCCGGCGGCTAAATCGCTGGCCGTCAAACCAGTCCGCGCAGCAGTGCGCCAAATTCTTCCGGATCCTTGACCTGCACATCTAGACCCGGGCGCGGAAAGTGCTTGTCCGCGAGGCGCGACAGCCAAAAGCGCAAGGCCGCCGTGGTAACTGCGCCAGGCCAGATGCGCAACTCCGCCTGACTCAGAAGGCGGCGCTCCTGGTAGCTATCGATCAGGGCACGGCTGCGCGCGGCATCTACAGTATCGGCATCTCGACACCAGTCGATCGCGGCAACCGCGAGGTCGTAAATCAACGCGCCATCGCATGCGTAAAAAAAGTCCAGCACGCCGGTCAGCTTGTCGCCGACGAACAGTGCGTTATCGCGAAAAAGGTCGGCATGGATAATGCCGCGCGGCAGCGGGCGGCGGTCGAAGCGCTGAGCGATATCGAGTGCCCGGTCCAGAAGAGCCTGGTCCGCTGCAGAAAGTCTCGGGCGGACGCGCGCCGCAGTGGTACGCCGCCACGTCGGACCGCGCGGATTGCGGCGCCGCACCGGCCATTGCGCAAGCGCCTGGTGCATGCGCGCGAGCGCGGTACCGATCGTGCTGCAGTGCCCTGTTTCGACGTTGCCCGGATGCGTGCCGTGCAGGTAGCGGACCATGGCCATCGGTTTCCCGCGTGCGGTGGCGATGAACTTGCCGGAGCGCAGGCGCAGCGGCCGCGGCGCCGGCAAGCGATGCTGCGCGAGCTGCTCCATCACTTCTAGGCAGAAACGCGCGCCCGCAGGCGGCACTGCTTCGAGCACGGTCAACACGAACTCGCCGCGCGTCGTCACGACGCGGTAGTTAGTGTTCTCGACACCTTCGTGTATGCCGCTGAAGCCGGCCACTTCGCCGGCGCCGAAGGCGGTCGCCAGCCGCTGGATTTCATCGCGTTCGAGTACGGTAAAGATGGACATGGACGCGCTTCCGAATTCGGCGCTCGGCGCCTCACAGCTCGAGCATGATCTCCTGCTCTTCGGCGGACGGCTCGAAGCCGCGGTCGCCGTAGTGGTCGAAGATCGCGGCGACGACCTCATCGGGCTCGTCGACGACCTTCATGAAGTCGACATCCTTCGGATCGATCATGTTTTCGCTTCCGAGGTGGTCGCGCATCCAGTCGATGAGTCCGCACCAAAAGGTCGACCCGACCATC
>DASSOO010000353.1:0-4298 GCA_035700455.1 Gammaproteobacteria bacterium | reverse complement strand
AGCCGCGGACGGCGGCAACGGTACTGGCACTGGCGTGGCTGGTGGGCGGTCTTGCCGTGATGCGCGGCGCGCAGGTGCTTTCACCGGTTTATTCGACGCACGCGCTGGTGAAGCAGCTTGCCGGCATCGACACGCGCGGCGCACCGTTTTACAGCGTCAGGCACTACGAACAGTCGCTGCCGTTTTATCTCAAGCGGCTGGTGACGCCGGTGGCGTACAAGGGCGAACTTGAATTCGGTATCGACCGGCGCAAACACCCGGAGCGTTACATCGATACGCTGGCGGAATTCGAGCGGCGCTGGCGCGCGGAGCCGCGCGCCTATGCGATTCTCGAACGTGACGATTACCGGATGCTGAGCGCGCGGGGTTTGCCAATGCAGGTCATCGCGCGCGACCCGCTGCGCGTCATCGTCGCGAAGCCGGCGCCGGCGGGGCGGGCGGGCGCATGACGATTGCGGCTTTTCTGCTGATCCTGATCGGCGTGCTGCTGAACGCGATGGCGCAGTTTCTGCTCAAGGCCGGCGTCGGCAAGGTCGGCGAAATCGGCCTCAATCTGCACACGATCGTTACCGCCGGCTGGCGCCTGGCCGTTGAGCCTCACATACTCGGGGGGCTGGCCTGCTACGTGGTCAGCGTCGTCGTCTGGATTCTGGCACTGTCGCGGGTGCCGGTCAGCATCGCCTATCCGATGCTGTCGATCGGCTACGTAGTGACCGCCGTGGCGGCATGGGCGTTTCTCGGTGAGGCGGTGACGCCGCTGCGGCTCGTCGGCATCGGTATCATTATCATTGGCGTTTTTGTCGTAGCGAGGAGCTAATGGACTATCTGCCTTTCACGCGCCCGACCATCGATCAGGAAACGATCGACGGGGTGGCCGAGGTACTCAGATCGGGCTGGATTACCAGCGGACCGCAGGTCGAGAAATTCGAGGCGGCACTGGCCGATTATCTCGGCGGCGAGCGTGAGGTGCGTGCCCTGACCTCGGCGACCGGTGCGCTCGAGCTCGCGCTGGTGCTGGCGGACATCGGACCGGGTGACGAGGTGATTGTGCCGGCGATGACATTCGCCGCGAGTGCCAACGTGGTCGTGCGGGTTGGCGCTAAGCCGATCTTCGTCGACGTCGATCTCGATACGCGCAATCTGCTGATCGACGCGGTTGAGTCCGCGATCACGCCGCGCACGCGCGCAATCATGCCGGTGCACTTCGCCGGGCTGCCGGTCGATCTCGACGCGATTTACGCGCTCGCCGGGAAACACGATCTGCGCGTCATCGAGGATGCCGCGCACGCAATCGGCAGCCGGTACCGCGACAAGCGCATCGGCTCGTTCGGCGACATCGTCTGTTTCAGTTTCCATGCCAACAAGAACATGACGACGATCGAAGGCGCGGCGGTATCGGTCGCCGACAAGGAAACCGCACGCCGCCTGGAAATCCTGCGCTTTCACGGCATCACCAAGTTCGCCGACGGCGGCATGGACGTGTCCGTCGCCGCGGGCAAGCACAATCTCACGGACGTGTCGGCGCGCATCGGCCTGTCGCAGTTGGCGCGCCTCGACGAGTTCAACGGCAAACGCCGCGCGCTCGTCAAGCGCTATTTTGACAACCTCGCGGACTCACGCCTGCGGCTGCCCGCGCGCGGCGACGATGGCCACAGCTGGCACATGTTCGCGCCGCTGGCGCCGTTCGCCGAAGTCGGTTTCGACTGGGCCGGATTGCGCGATCGCATGCACGCGCGCGGTATCGGCATCGGCCGTCACTATCCGGCGCTGCACCTGTTCAGTCTCTACCGCGAAATGGGTTACCGCGAAGGGCAGTTCCCGAACGCGGAGCGCATCGGCCGCGAAACGGTCACGTTGCCGCTGTTTCCGGCGATGCAGATCGCCGATGTCGATCGGGTTTGCGAGGCGCTTAACGAACTGTTCGCAGGTGGCGCGTGATGAGCGACGGCGCGGTGCCAGTCGCAGCCGGCGCCGGGTCGTCCGTGCCGCAGGTGTCGGTAGTCATTCCCGTCTATAACGAGGAAGACGGCCTCGATGCGCTGTTCGCGCGCCTGTACCCCGCGCTGGATGCGCTCGGGAACGCATACGAGTGCATCTTTGTCGACGACGGCAGCGTCGATAATTCGGCCGCACTGTTGCGCCGGCAGTTCGAGCAGCGCCCGGACGTGACGCGCGTGATTTATCTGCGTGGCAACTTCGGCCAGCACGCGGCGATCATGGCCGGCTTCAAGGCGGTGCGCGGCGAACGCGTCATCACGCTCGACGCGGACCTCCAGAATCCGCCGGAAGAGATCGGCAAGCTGCTTGCCAAGATGAACGACGGTTACGATTACGTCGGCACAATCCGCCGGCAACGCCAGGATAGCTGGTGGCGACGCAGCGCCTCGAAGCTGATGAATCGCATTCGCGAGCGCATCACCAAGGTGCGGATGACCGACCAGGGTTGCATGTTGCGCGCTTACAGCCGCGATATCGTGCTGGCGATCAACGACACGCGTGAAATCAACACGTTCATTCCCGCGCTGGCGTATCTGTATGCGCTGAAACCGGTCGAGATTGAAGTCGAACACAGCGAGCGTGAAGTAGGCGAGTCGAAGTATTCGCTGTACAAGCTGGTGCAGCTCAACTTCGATTTGGTAACGGGATTCTCGGTTGTACCGCTGCAGATTTTTGCATTGATCGGCGTCCTGATATCGCTCGGGTCGCTTGCACTGTTCGTCTACCTGATGGTCGATCGCTTCCTGCACGGTCCGGATGTCGGCGGCGTGTTCACGCTGTTCGCAATCGTGTTCTTCTTCATCGGCATCCTGCTGTTCGGCATCGGCATGCTCGGTGAGTACATCGGCCGCATATACCAGGAAGTGCAGCAGCGGCCGCGGTACCTGATTCGCGGCGTCCTCGAGAAGCGGGACGAGCGGGGTGAGTAACGCCAGCGCGGTTGTTTTCGCCTATCACAACGTCGGCGCGCGCTGCCTGTCGGTGCTGCTTGCGCACGGCGTGGACGTGCGGCTGGTCGTCACGCACGAGGACGATCCCGCCGAGATGATCTGGTTCGACCGGGTCGCCGACATCGCGGCGCTCAACGGCATTCCGGCCATCACACCGGCGGCGGCCGAACTGCCGGCGCTGGTGGAACGGCTGCGCGAGGCGGCGCCGGATTTTGTGTTTTCGTTCTATTATCGCCACATGTTGCCGGCGGCACTGCTGGGCGTACCGGCGCGCGGCGCGCTCAATATGCACGGCTCGCTGCTGCCGAAGTACCGCGGACGCGCACCGGTCAACTGGGCGGTGCTGCATGGCGAAACCGAGACGGGCGCGAGCCTGCATTACATGACCGTCAAGCCGGATGCGGGCGCGCTGGTCGCGCAGCAGGGCGTGCCGATCCTGCCGAACGACACCGCGCGCGAGGTCTTTGAAAAGGTAACTTGCGCGGCCGAGGTGGCGCTCGCGGGCGTGTTGCCAAGTCTCATCGACGGCACTGCGCCGGCGGTGCCGCTGGATCTCGCGAGAGGCAGTTATTTCGGCCGGCGCGGGCCGGAGGACGGTCACATCGACTGGACGCGCAGCGCGCGGGATATCCACAACCTGGTGCGGGCGGTCGCACCGCCTTACCCGGGGGCCTTCGCGACACTCGCGGACCGGCCGCTGCGATTGCTGCGGAGCTACTTTCGCAACGAGCCGGCGCGGCATCGTGATAAACTGCCGTGTTTTTATGCCGAGGCCGGCGCATTGTATGTGGATTGCCGCGACGGCCGGCGTTTCCGCGTGCTGGCCGCGGAGCTGGATGGCGCGCCGCTGACTGCGACGGCATTCAAAGCGCGTTTTGGCGACGAGCCGTTACCTCTGGGAGATTGAAGTGAAAGTTCTGATTCTCGGCGTCAACGGCTTCATCGGCCACCACCTCAGCAAGCGCATTATCGGAACGACCGACTGGGACGTGTTCGGCATGGACATGAGTTCCGACCGTGTCGCCGACCTTTGCGACGATCCGCGCGTTCATTTCTTCGAAGGCGACATCACCATCAACAAGGAGTGGGTCGAGTATCATGTGCGCAAATGCGACGTGGTGTTGCCGCTGGTGGCGATCGCGACGCCGGCGCTGTACGTGCAGGATCCGCTGCGTGTGTTCGAGCTCGACTTCGAGGCGAACCTGCCGATCATCCGCCAGTGCGTCAAGTATAAAAAGCGGGTGATCTTTCCGTCGACGTCCGAAGTCTACGGTATGTGCCGCGATCCGGCGTTCGATCCGTATCAGTCCGAGTTGATCCTCGGGCCGACCGACAAGCAGCGCTGGATTT
>DASSOO010000352.1:0-2297 GCA_035700455.1 Gammaproteobacteria bacterium | reverse complement strand
CCGATTTGCCGAAATCTGTTACGCATTGCCAAACTCTCCTACCGAACGCTGCCCGGCCGGCCGTACTCCCGCGGCCGGATCACAGGTTCTGAAAAACATCGCATGAGGAATCCGTTCGTGTATCGAAAGAACACTGCCACTGCGTGCTGCATTCCGCCTTGTGCGCTCCGCCGCCATGCTTATTTCAGGCTGATCCAGGTCAGCGGGTCGAACGGCTTTCCCTTATAGCGCATTTCAAAGTATAAACCGGATCGCGGATTTCCGCCGGTATCCCCAACCGCGGCGACGGTATCTCCCGCATGCACGACATCGCCGACCTGCTTGTACAGTGTTTCGTTGTCCCCATAAAGGCTCATGTAGCCGCCGCCGTGGTCGATGATCAGCAGATTGCCGAAGCCGCGCAACCAGTCGGCGAACACCACCCGACCGGCGGCGATCGCCCTGACAGGCTCGCCCGCCCTGGCGGCGATGAACAGGCCTTTCCATGTCAGATCCCCTTCGCTTCTTGGGCTGCCGAAACGGTCCAGGAGTTCACCGCGAACGGGCAAATGTAACCTACCCTTCAATTGCTGAAAAGTGCTGTTGTCGAATGCGGGGGAGGGCAACTTGTCGTTGCGTACGCCGGATTTGGGGGGATGCCGGGGCGTCTGCGGCGCGGCCTTGGCGATGATGCGGTTGAGCCGTTCGACGAGTTTGGCGAGGCGTTCCTCGTTGTGCTTGAGCGTCGTCAGCTGCTGGCGCTGCGCCGTGATTTTTTTTGAAACCGTGGCAAGCACTGCGGCACGCTTCTTTTTCTCGCGCTCCAGTGCATGGGTTTCCGTGACTTGCTTTGCCTTGAGCGCGGCGATTTCAGCCGCCTTTTTCGCAGCGGCGCCGGTCAGCGTATGCAGCCGGTCGAGATTGCCGCGCAAGTCACCGATCAGGTCGGACTCGGCGCGTGACACATAGCCGAGATAATAGAGCGCGCGGGCGATTTCGTTCGGATCCCGTCCGTTCAGCAGAAGCTGCAGCGCACCCGGATCGCCATCGAGGTAGCGGGCGTAGAGCAGGTCCGCCAGCTGCTGCTGCTGGTGGTGTACCGCCTTTTCCGTTTGCGCCGATTGCACCTTCAATTTTGCCAGCTCGTCGTTGGCGGCGCGGCTCTTGATGCCGAGTTCGTGGAGCTTGCGGTTGGCATCGGAAATCGCATGCTCCGAGTCGCGCAGCGCGTCGGCAGCGTGGCTCTTCGAGGCTTCGGATTTGTCCAGTTCCCGCTGCAGCGCCTCGATGCGGTCCTTCAGTGCTTGCAGATTTTTTTTGGCTTCTTGCGGCGTGGTGGCGGCGTGCGGCGCAGTGGGAAAGACGGCTGCGGCGCTGAACGACAGCGCGAAGGCGGCGATGAGCAGGCGAGTGCGCGGCACCGTCAGGCAAACGTGATCAGGGCTTTGCCGGTCATCTCTGCCGGTTGCGGCAGCCCCATTATCGCCAGCAGCGTCGGCGCTACGTCCTGCAGCGCACCGCCGTCGGCGAGCCGCCCCCGGCGTCCGACATAGAGCAGCGGCACCCGGTTCAGCGTATGTGCAGTATGCGGTTGCCGAGTGTGCGGATCGCTCATCGTTTCGGCATTGCCATGATCCGCGGTGATCAGCATTTCGCCGCCGGCTTCGCGCATCGCCGCGGCGACCCGTCCCAGGCATTCGTCGAGCGTCTCCACCGCGCGGATCGCCGCCGTCAGCTTGCCGGTATGGCCGACCATGTCGCTGTTGGCGTAGTTGCACACGATCGCATCGTAACGCCGTGAGCGAATCGCATCGACCAGTTTGTCGGTGATTTCGCCCGCGCTCATTTCCGGCTGCAGGTCGTAGGTTGCGACTTTCGGCGACGGCACCAGCATGCGATCTTCGCCGGCATAGGGCGTTTCGACGCCGCCATTGAAGAAATAGGTGACATGCGCATACTTCTCGGTTTCGGCGATCCTGAGCTGGCGCAGACCGAGTCCGGCGAGGTATTCGCCGAAGCCGTTGGTCACCGTCTGCGGCGCGAAAGCCGCCGGCAGCTTGATATCGTCGCCGTAGCTCGTCAGCGTGCAGCAGCCGGCGAGCTGCGGCCAGGTTTCACGTTTGAATCCGTCAAAATCGGGATCGGTCAGCGCCGCCGTCAACTGCCGTGCGCGATCGGCGCGGAAATTCATGAACACCGCAACGTCGCCGTCGGCCATCCGGTCCGTGCCGCTGCCGCCGGCGATGGCCGTCGGCTGCACGAATTCGTCGGATTCGCCACGGCCATAGGCGGCCTGCAGCGCGGCGGCCGCATCATGC
>DASSOO010000351.1:0-4218 GCA_035700455.1 Gammaproteobacteria bacterium | reverse complement strand
GCTGCGGCGCGTGTCGTCGCGCATCGCCAACGCCATCCGCGGCCGGCTGCTCGGGGACGGCACGCCGGATACCGGCTGCGGCCTCAAGGTGTTTACGCGCGAGTTGTATCTCGGCCTGCCATACTTCGACCATATGCATCGCTTCCTGCCGGCGCTGGTGCGCCGCGAGGGCGGGGACGTGGTGTCGGTGCCGGTGCGCCATCGTCCACGTGAACGCGGACGCTCGAAATACGGCGTGCACAATCGCCTCTGGGTTGGAATCGTGGATTTGTTCGGCGTGATGTGGCTGCAACGACGCGGCCGCAGTCTTGCGGCCATGCGCGGGGATCGACGAGATGATTGACAAGCTCTGGCTCGCGGTCGGCTTCGCCGCGCAGGCCTTGTTTTCGGCGCGTTTCCTGGTGCAATGGCTTTACAGCGAAAAACATCGCCGCAGCGTCATCCCGATCGCGTTCTGGTACTTCAGCCTTGGCGGCGGCATCATGCTGTTCGCGTATGCGATCCACATCGGAGATCCGGTGTTCATCGTGGGGCAGGGCGCCGGTATTTTTATCTACTTGCGCAACCTGTACCTGATCCTGATGGAACGACGCATGAGCCATAAAACCGATGCGGGGTGACCGAGGCGCAGGCTTGCCGGTGGCGGCCTTCCGCTTTCGACCTGCGGATGCCCCGGGCTTCGATCGCGCATTCTGGCTGCTGGCGCTGCTTGCCGTCGTGGTCATCGGCGCGGGCATCGGGCTGCGCGATCCGTGGCCGGTCGACGAGCCGCGCTTCGCGCTGATCGCACGCGACATGGTGGTTACCGGCAACTGGCTGTTTCCGCATATCGCCGGCCAGCTTTATCCCGACAAGCCACCGCTGTTCATGTGGACGATAGCGGCGTTTTACTGGCTGACCGGCTCGCTGCGCATCGCATTTCTGCTGCCGTCGCTGGTGGCCGGGCTCGGCACGTTGTGGCTCGTGTTCGATCTCGGCCGCAAGCTGTGGAGCCGGCGCGTCGGCCTGATGGCGGCAACGGTGTTGCTCGTCACGCTGCAATTCGCGCTGCTCGCCAAGCGTGCGCAAATCGACGCTTACGAATGCCTGTGGACGACGCTCGGGCTTTACGGCCTGTTGCGGCACCTGCTGCGCGGTCCGGCGTGGGGCTGGTACTGGGCAGGCTTCGCGGCGATGGGACTCGGCATCATAACCAAGGGCGTCGGCTTCCTGCCGGTGTTCGTATTCATTCCGTACGCGTTCGCGTGCCTGCGTCATTGGCCGCGGCTGCCGAAACCCGGTGGCGGCTTCTGGCGCTGGGCGCTCGGGCCGTTGGCGATGCTCGCCGCGATCGGCGTCTGGCTCGCGCCGATGCTGATCGTCGTCGCATTGAGCGCCGACCCGCGTCTCGCGGCTTACCGCGACAACATCCTGTTTCACCAGACGGCCGGCCGCTACGCGGCCGCGTGGCATCACTTCCAGCCGCCGTGGTACTACATCGTCGACGTCATTCCGGTGTTCTGGCTGCCGCTCAGCGTTGCCGTGCTGTGGCTTGCGCCGGCATGGTGGCGGCGGCTTGCGCGCCGCGACGTGCGCTATCTGCTGTTGCTCGGCTGGGTCGTGCTGGTAGTAATCTTTTTTACATTGAGTGCCGGCAAGCGAGGCGTTTACCTGCTGCCTGCGTTACCGGCCTTCGCGCTCGCTGCCGCGCCGCTGATGACCGGCCTGTTACGACTGAAAAGTGCGCGCTGGACGGCGCTGGGAATCGTGCTTCTGGCGGCCGTGTGCGGCAGCCTTGCGCTGGCGTACTTCCTGCTCGTTGAGCCGGATAAAGCCGCCGCACTGGCTGTCCGTTACAACGTTGATCCGTGGGGGTTCATCGGTGCGCTCACGGGTGCCGCGTGGGTCGCGGCATTGCTCGGCCGCGCACGCCGCGGCGCGCGTGCGCTGGCGGCATTTTTCCTGAGCATCTGGGTGATTTACGGCTTTTACGGCTACCCGTTGATAAATCCCGACCGCTCCGCGGCGGCGTTGATGGAACGGGTTGATGCGGCGCTGGCGCCGGCGGACCGGCTCGCAATCGTCGACTGGCGCGCCCAATACGTGTTGCATGCCGACCGGAGCATTACCCATTTTGGCTACCGTCGCGGCGGCGATCGGGCGGAAGTCGCGGATGCGCTTGCCTGGGCGGTACAGTCGCCACGGCGTTGGGTGCTGATCGACCGCCATGCGCTCGCAAATTCGTGCGTCGAGCCGCAGCGCGCGCTCGACATCGGCTATCGTAGCGGCGATCGCTGGTATCTGATCAACCGCACGATGCTGACGCCTGCGTGTCAGGCGCAGGCGCAAACGGACGGGCCGCCGACTGTCGTTTACGAGTCGTTGACTCCGCCCGGCGTAGATCCTGAAGCGATAGAAACCTCTGAATAATTTTTTCCGTCATTCCTGCGAAAGCGGGAATCCAGGAGACTCAATTAAGGCGGATTTCCGCCTGCGCAAAAACGACAGATAAATCAGAGGCTCTCCAAACGCTCAGAAGTCATCGTAGTACTCTTTCAGCGCCTGCCGCAGGCGCTTATTGTCGAAGTATTCCTCCACTCGCCGCCAGGATGCCGGGTCGCGCGGCTTGTGAAGCTTGCGCTCGCGCTTGCCGTCCTGGTCGGACTCCATCAACTTTTCCAACGCGCCGTCATAGTCGTCGGCATCGTTGAGATAATGATCGATATCCGTATGGTTGATGCCCATGAGTGACCCTCGGTGACATCGGTTACCGGCCGGACGCCGGCGTCGGGGTTGCTTATTGGACAGCTATATACAATAGGATTTTGAAAAAGCCAATCCCCCCGCATCACAAAAATTTTCGACCCGGAAACGCCTTTTGGCAGGGGCGGGAACGGAGTCTCAGTCGGCGGTGAAATCGACTTCGAGAAGGTCGTAATGGGTGGTCTTCATCCCGAGGCGCAGGTACACATCGCGGGCGCGCCGGTTGGACTTGTCGACGTACAACCTCAGTCCGCAGACATCGTCGCGGCGGCGGGCCTCGTTGAGTACGTACTCGTACAGGGAGCGAAAGACGCCGTGGCCGCGAAACGCCTCGGTCACGTAAACGCTTTGAATCCACCAGAAGGTGCCGTTGCGCCAGTCGCTCCATTCCCAGGTGAGTGCCAGCTGACCGGCGACTTCGCCGTTATGCTCGGCCAGGTAGTAGCGGCCGCGAGCAGGGTCAGCTATCTGCGCCGCGACACCGCGCTCGACCGTCGCCCGGTCAAGCGTCTTGCGCTCTGTCTCGACGGCGAGCGCAAGGTTTGCCGCAACTATGAAATCGCGATCGGCCGGCGTCGCGGCACGCACGCGGATCATCGGCTGCGTCTCGTGCGGCGCGCGCGCGCCGCGCCCACGGCGAGCAACGCCAGCAGGGCGCCGACACCAAAGCCACCGCCTCCGCCGCCATGCTTGGTCGGGGGCGGCGGTGGCGGATTTTGCGGCGGCGGTTCGGGGTTGTCCGGCGGCGGCGGATTGCTCTCTCCGGAACTCTGGGGGTCGCCTGTCAATGCGACATCGGCCGTACCCATGCAACCGATTGCGGCGTCGCCGGTCGGGTTACTGAGTACTACATCGAAATGCTTGAATGCGGCGCCGCCGGTTCCGATCGCTTGCGTGTCAATGACCGGCACCGTGATGGTCTTGGCCGTGCTGTCGCCATCGGCCCACTTGAGCGTACCGGCGGTCGTGGTGTAGTTGACGCCGGCACCGGCGGTGCCGGCCGCGGTCGCGTAGTCGACGCTGATTGCCCCCGCCGAACCGGAGCGCGTCACCGACAACTTGGCCTCGCCGTCGTTTTCCTTGACTTCGACGTTGCCCGCAAAGCTCACCTGATCCGTTCCCGGCGGCGCATAACAGGCTTCGATATCGTAGGCATGCTTGTAGCCCGCGAAGTTGATGGCGACAACGTGATACGTGCCCGACGACGGCTCCGGCACGCTGATACTTTCGTCGCCGTCTTCGTTGCCGCTTACCAGCGTGTCGTCGTCGGTATAGAACGTGTAGTTTGTGTCTTCCGGATCGGTGCCGAGCGTGACGTAATACTGCGGGTGCTGCGCATAGCGTGCCAGCAGGTCGATATCGACGCCGTTGTCGGTGTGCGTGAAGATCAGCAGGTTCTTCGCGCCGTTGGGTACGTCGACGTGGAAGTCCTGAAACTCGTCCCAGTTGGTGCGTTCCATTTCCAGCGACAGTGGC
>DASSOO010000350.1:0-4777 GCA_035700455.1 Gammaproteobacteria bacterium | reverse complement strand
CGTACACCGGCGACGACGTCAAGCTGCCGGACCAGCGTGCCGGGCTGCTGATGGTGTTTCGCAGCTTCGACCGCGTCAGCTATGCCCTGGTCATGCAGGCGACTAGCGAAATCCACCTGCTCGACGCGGTACGTAACCCTGACTGAAGCTGAGGCTGAGCGCCGCGCCTGGCTGGCCCTGCTGCGAACGCCGTCCCAGCCCCGCGGCAAGCTGCGCGCGGCATTGGAGGAATACGGTAGCGCGGATGCGGTACTCGCCGCCGGCGACCGCGGCCTCGCCCGCTTCGATTTCACTGATGCCGCCCGCGGCTGGCTCACAGCTCCCGACTGGACGCGCGTCGACGCCGACCTCGAATGGCTTGATAATCCCGACTGCCGGCTGCTGCTGCTGCCGGCCGATCCGGCCTGGCCGCCGCTCCTCGGCGAAACCCCCGATCCGCCGCTCGCGCTGTTCGTGCGCGGCGACGCCGCCTTGCTCGCCGAGCCACAGCTCGCGATCGTCGGCAGTCGCAACCCGACCGGCCCGGGCCGCGAGACGGCGGCCGATTTTGCCGGCCATCTCGCGCGTGCCGGTCTCGTCATCACCAGCGGGCTCGCGCTCGGGATCGACGGCGCCGCGCACGGCGGGGCGCTGGACGCCGGCGGTGCGACAATCGCCGTCTGCGGCACCGGCCTCGATCGCATCTACCCGCCGCGCCACCGCGCGCTGGCGCACGACATTGCCGCGCACGGGGCGCTGGTTTCGGAATATCCGCCCGGCACTCAGCCGTTCCAGTCCAACTTCCCCGAGCGCAACCGCATCATCAGCGGCTTGAGCGCCGGTACGCTCGTCGTCGAGGCCGCGCGCCGGAGCGGATCGCTGATTACCGCCCGGCTTGCGAGCGAACAGGGCCGCGAAGTCTTCGCGATCCCCGGCTCGATCCACAATCCGCTGGCACACGGCTGCCACCGGTTGATTCGCGACGGTGCGAAGCTCGTCGAAACCGCCGCCGACGTACTCGAAGAGCTCGCGCCGCTGCTCGGCCTGGCTGCCGCGCCGGTTGCATCGGCGCGGCGCGTTGCAACCGCACCGGCGAGCGATGCTCAACGCGCGCTCTTGAATTGCGTCGACTTTGCCCCAACTTCCGTCGATAGTGTCATCGAACGCAGCGGATTGACGCCCGCGGAGGTTTCGTCCATGCTGCTGACATTGGAGCTTGACGGCTTCATCGCGGCCGCACCGGGGGGAGGCTATACCCGGATCGGCCAGTCCGACAACACATAAGACAGGAGATATGAACAGCGCACCGACGACAGAGCCTCGTACCATCCGCACGCATTTCCAGTCTGGCCGGAGGACGTAGACCATGAAAGAGAACGTACTCGATGTGCTGCTCTACCTGTTCGAGAACTACCTGGATGACGACGACGTCGCGGCCTACGCGGATCGCGATGTCCTGACGGTCGAACTGGAAGCTGCCGGTTTTCCGCGTGCGGAAATTATCAAGGCGTTCGACTGGCTGGAAGGCCTTGCGAGTGAAGATGCGGAGGCGCCGGCGCTGCTGCCCGGCCGCGGTGCGATACGCGTGTTCAACAGCGAAGAAATGGCGCGGCTCGACGTGCGCTGCCGCGGTTTTTTGCGACACCTCGAAAATATCGGCATTCTCGATGCCGCGCAACGCGAGGTGGTCATCGACCGGATCCTGGCGCTGGAAACCGACACCGTCGACCTTGATGATGTGAAGTGGGTCATCCTGATGGTGTTGTTCAACCAGCCGGGGCAGGAAACGGCTTTTGCACGCATGGAAGATCTGGTATTCGAAAATCGTGAGGCGGTGCTCCACTAAGAGCTCACGGGCTTGCGTTAGCCCCGCCGACTACTGTTAGACTTTGGCGCCTCCATGGAAGGGCAGCGACCGAAGCGTCGTGTCTCCGTTTGCTCGCTCCTCCCCCTTTGGCGCAGGATTGCACCAGCTTTTACGGCTGATTTTTTATGGCTCGAAACCTGGTCATCGTCGAATCGCCCGCGAAGGCGAAAACGATCAACAAGTACCTCGGTAAAGATTTCGAGGTAATGGCCTCCTATGGCCACGTGCGCGACCTCGTACCCAAAGAAGGCGCGGTCGATACCGATAACGGCTTTCGCATGAAGTACCAGTTGATCGAGCGCAATGCGAAGCACGTCGACAGTATCGTGCGCGCGTTGAAAAAGGCCGACACCCTCTATCTTGCAACCGACCCGGATCGCGAGGGCGAAGCGATTTCCTGGCACCTGTACGCGTTGCTCGACGAGCGCGGCGTGCTCGACGGCAAAAACGTCGGCCGTGTCGTGTTTCACGAAATTACCCAGCGCGCCGTCAACGAGGCGATCGAGCATCCGCGTGAGCTGTCGACCGAGCTCGTCAACGCGCAGCAGGCCCGGCGCGCGCTCGACTACCTCGTCGGGTTCAACCTGTCGCCGCTGCTGTGGAAGAAAATCCGCCGCGGCTTGTCGGCCGGGCGCGTGCAGAGCCCAGCGCTGCGCATGATCGTCGAGCGCGAACTCGAAATCGAGGCGTTCAAGGCGCAGGAATATTGGACCATCGAGGCCGACGCGGAAAAGGCCGCGCAGGCGTTCGTCGCCAAGCTCGTCGAGTACGCCGGCAACAAGGTCGAGCAGTTTTCGTTTACCGATGACAAGGCGGCGCACGCCGCGCAGCGTGCGCTCGAAAAGGCCGGTAACGGCAAGCTCGAAGTCGTCGCCGTCGACAAGAAACAGCGCCGCCGCAATCCGGCCGCGCCGTTTACGACCTCGACATTGCAGCAGGAAGCGGCACGCAAACTCGGCTTCACCGCGCAGCGTACGATGCGCACCGCGCAGCAATTGTACGAAGGCGTCGACACCGGCGCCGGCGCGATCGGCCTCATCACCTACATGCGCACCGACTCGGTCAACCTCGCCAACGAGGCGCTCGACGACATCCGCGCGCTGATCGCGCAACGCTACGGTGCCGACGCGATGCCGAAGCAGCCGCGCATTTACAAGACCAAGGCAAAGAACGCGCAGGAAGCGCACGAAGCGATTCGTCCGACCTCGGCCGAGCGCGAACCTGAAAGCCTCAAGGATAAGTTGAGCCAGGATCAATACCGGCTTTACGAATTGATCTGGAAACGTACCGTCGCCTGCCAGATGATGCACGCGGTGTTCGACACCGTCGCGATCGATCTCGCCTGCGGCGACGGCAACCGGTTCCGCGCCAACGGCTCCATCCTGGTCAAGCCCGGCTTTATCGCCGTGTACCAGGAAGGCCGCGACGACACCACCGACAACGACGACGATAAACTGCTGCCGGAAATGAAAGTCGGCGACAGCGTCGCGCTGAAAGCGGTGCGCGCCGACCAGCACTTCACCGAGCCGCCGCCGCGCTACAGCGAAGCGAGCCTCGTCAAGGCGCTCGAAGAATACGGTATCGGCCGCCCGTCGACCTACGCGAGCATCATCCAGACGCTGCAGCAGCGCGAATACGTGCAGATGGACCGCAAGCGGTTCATCCCGACCGACGTCGGGCGCATCGTCAACAAGTTCTTGACCGAACACTTCACGCAGTACGTCGATTACGACTTCACCGCGCGCCTCGAAGACGAACTCGACGCGGTCTCGCGCGGCGAAAAGGAATGGGTGCCACTGCTTGGCGAATTCTGGAAGCCGTTCAAGAAGCTCGTCGACAAGAAAGAAGAAAACGTTTCGCGCAAGGACGTGACTTCGGAAGAACTCGACGAAGCGTGCCCGAAGTGCGGCAAGCCGCTGTCGATTCGTCTCGGCCGCCGCGGCCGTTTCATCGGCTGTACCGGCTATCCCGACTGCGACTACACGCGCAACCTCGACGAAACCGCGGCCGATGCACCGCAGGAGCCGGAAAAAGTCGAAGGCCGCCAATGCCCCGATTGCGGCTCCGATCTCATCATCCGCCGCGGGCGCTACGGCAAGTTTATCGGCTGCAGCAACTACCCGAAGTGCAAGCATATCGAACCGCTCGAAAAGCCGAAGGACACCGGCGTCGAATGTCCCGAATGCCACGAAGGCAAGCTGCTGCAACGCAAGTCGCGCTATGGGAAGCTGTTCTATTCGTGCGAGCGCTATCCGAAGTGCAAGTACGCCGTGTGGAACTGGCCGCTTGCGGAATCCTGCCCCAACTGCAACTGGCCGATCCTGACGGTCAAGACCACCAAGCGCCGCGGCACTGAAAAAGTCTGCCCGCAGAAGGAATGCGGCTACAGCACGCCTGCGCCGGAGTTGGCGCCGGAAGAGGAAGCGGAAACGTCTTAATATGGGGTGCCGCCTGCGGCGGCGGGCTGATTAACTTGCCGGGGCATCGTCCCGGCGGCCGAGGTACTTTCTTTGGAAAGAAAGTACCCAAAGAAACCAGCGCCCGACACCGTTCGGTCCCCGCACCTCCCTGTGCGGGGACTGCCCGGATCGGAGGGCTGGAAATCGGGCCGGGCGAGAACTCGGTCCGTCCATGGACCTCAAACAGCTCGCCCTTGCTCCCGATTTCCAGCCCTCCGATTCGGCTCACTCCACGGGCGCCCCAAGAGCCGGCCTTCGTGGCCGGCAAGAATGAAGATTTGGAGCGGCTTCAGCCGCGATCTTTTTCTTGTCATTCCTGCGCGACCGCCACGGATGGCGGAAGTGCCGAAAATGCAGATACTCTCTTTCGCGTCAAGCGATTTCAAGTTGTCTGGTGTCGAAAAGTTTCTGCGTTTCGAAGGGTGCAGGATTTTTAATCAAGGCCCAGAAGGCAGTGAGGTATTTGCGCATC
>DASSOO010000349.1:0-3052 GCA_035700455.1 Gammaproteobacteria bacterium | reverse complement strand
CATTTCCGATTCGAGCCGGTCGCGAATGCGCCTGGCTTCCCTGGGCGATAACTCGCCGGAGCCGGTACCGAACAGGTAGTTATCGAGATCAAACTCTTTCAGGATCATCTTGGTGTGGAAGATGTTCTCCTGGTAGACGTTGACGTCGACCATGCGGTAGCGGTCGCGCGTATCTTCCGAGAGAAAGTTCTGGATCGAATCGATGTTGTGGTCGATGAACAGCTTGTTGCCCTTGATGTCACGCGTGAAGCCGCGCACACGGTAATCGGCCGTCACAATATCCGACTCGAAACTGTGGATCAGGTAGTTCAACGCCTTCAGCGGCGAAATCCGCCCGCATGTCGATACATCGATGTCGGCACGAAACGTGCTGATACCGTTGTCCGGATGGCTCTCCGGATACGTGTGCACGGTAACGTGACTCTTGTCGAGATGTGCGACGACCGCATCCGGCAGCGGGCCCGGCGCTTCCATGATGTGGCGCTCGATGTGCTGCTGTGTGACGATCGGCTCTTCCGAAATCAGCATCGTCACCGATGCGCCCTGCGGCTCGTAGTCCTGGTGGGCGATGTTGAGGATCGTCGCGCCGATGATGTTGGAGACGTCGGTGAGAATCTGCGTGAGGCGTTCGGCGTTATAGGCCTCGTCGATATACTCGATGTATTCCTTGCGGTGGCGTTCGGTCTGCGCGTAGCAGATGTCGTAGATGTTGAAGCTCAGCGTCTTGGTGAGATTGTTGAAACCCTGGAGTTTGAGTTTCTTCAAGGATGTCGCCAATGCCTGATTCTCCCGCCGGGCGCCACCCGGCCGCCGAAGTCCGAAAAAGGCCCGCAAGTCTACACCTGACGGCGCCCGTTTTTAAGTACCTGGCTCACCTCCACCGCATCCCGGGGCAGCCCCGGGCTAGGCATGCTGTCTCCAGTCATGCGATAGTATAGGAGCTTTTCGCCGGATTGCCCGGCGCGCCGTCACAGGGACGCGACCGACATGAACGATACCGCCACCGCCGTCAGCCTCAATTCACCTGTCCTCGACCGCCTGTTGCGCGAATGCCACGTGCGCCGCTACGCGGCCAAGCGGCCGGTCATTCATGCCGGCGCTGCTTCCGATACGCTCTACCTGATCGTCTCCGGCTCGGTTACCGTCGCCATCGAAGATGAGGACGGCGACGAAATCGTGCTCGCCTACCTCAACCGCGGCGACTTCTTCGGCGAGATGGGACTGTTCCAGACCGACAGCACCCGCAGCGCCCGGGTCCGGACCCGCAGCGAAAGCGAAATCGCCGAGATCAGCTACACGCGTTTCCGCGAGCTGGCGCACCAGGACCCGGAGCTCGTCTTCGCCCTCGCCCGGCAGATGGCAATCCGGCTGGAGAAGACCTCGCGCAAGGTCGGCGATCTCGCCTTTCTCGACGTCACCGGCCGCATCGCGCGGGCGCTGCTCGACCTGTGCCAGCAGCCTGACGCGCTGACGCACCCGGATGGCATGCAGATCAAGATCAGCCGCCAGGAAATCGGCCGCATCGTCGGCTGCTCGCGCGAGATGGCCGGACGCGTCCTCAAAAACCTCGAGGAACAGGGGCTGATTACCGCCTCCGGCAAGACCATCGTCGTCTTCGGCGCCCGCCGCGACGGCAGTGAAGCGCGCCTGAGCGAACAGATAGCGGGGCGTTGAAGCAAGAAGTGCCTAGGGCTGAGTACCTAGGACTGAGTATGAAGAGCGGGTTCACGCCTTGCCGGCCAGTCAGCCCATGATTTAGCCATGGCTTCGGACTCCGGTGTGGGTCAGTGGAAACCGAATTCCTTACTTAGTCCCAGGCATTCAGTCCCAGGCACTTTCTCATTTGAACAGCCTCTTCAGCTCCGTGCCCGGATCGGGTGCACGCATAAAAGCTTCGCCGACGAGAAAACAATTCACGCCCGCCGTTCGCAGCCGTGAGACATCCGCGGTTGTGCGAATGCCGCTTTCCGTTACTGTCGTGACGTCCGCCGGCAAACGCGCTGCCAGCGCGACGGTGGTACCGATATCCGTGACGAAGCTTTTGAGATCGCGATTATTGATGCCGACCAGGCCGGCCTCCGCCGCGAGCGCGCGTTCCAGTTCGGCCGCATCGTGGACTTCGACCAACGCGTCCAACTCCAGCTCGCCGGCCAGCGCCAGCAAATCGCGCAGGCGCTCATCGTCGAGCGCGGCGACGATCAACAGAACTGCGTCGGCGCCGAGCACGCGGCTTTCGTAAACCTGCCAGGGATCGACGATGAAATCCTTGCGCAGCGCCGGCAGCGACGCGGCAGTGCGCGCAAGTTCTATGTTGCGCCCCTGACCCTGGAAGTATTGCTCGTCCGTCAGTACCGAGAGACAGGTGGCACCGGCCGCGGCATAGTCTTTTGCAATGGCGGCCACATCGAATGGCTCGCGCAGCAGCCCGGCGCTCGGCGATGCCCGCTTGATTTCGGCAATCACGGCCGGCTTGCCGCGCACTGTCGCCACGTCCAGCGCGCGGCGAAAACCCCGCGGCGGCGGCATCGCCTCGGCCTCTGCGCGCAGCGCCGGCAGCGGCCGCGCCCGCTTGCCGACCGCAACCTCGCCGCGCTTGGTCGCCAGGATTCGTTGCAGGATGTCAGCCATATACTTGCGTCGCCGCCTTCAGTTCTTCGACCTTTGCCGCCGCCGCGCCGCTGGCGATCGCTTCGCGCGCACTGGCGACGCCGGCGCTCAAGGTTTCAGCCACGCCCGCGGCATAAATCGCCGCGCCCGCATTCAGTACCACGATGTCATAAGCCGGCCCGGCATGCCCGGCGAGCGCTGCGCGCACCAGCGTAAGACTTTCCTGCGGGCTTGCGGCTTTCACAGCCGCGAGCGACTGTGTCTCAACACCAAAATCCTGCGGCGCGACGCGGTAGCTGCGGATCTGCCCGTTCGCGAGTTCCACCACCTGCGTCGGCGCGGCGATGCTGATCTCGTCGAGGCCGTCGTGCGAATGCACAACCAGCACGTGCTCGCTGCCCAGCGCGCGCAGTACTTTCGCGACCGGCTCTGCCCAGCGCGGCGC
>DASSOO010000348.1:0-6555 GCA_035700455.1 Gammaproteobacteria bacterium | reverse complement strand
TCCCGACGTGACCGTGCGCCAGCGCGGCATCATGGAAAAGTGCACCTACTGTATCCAGCGCATCAACGAGGCCAAAATCGATGCGCACAATGCCGACCGGCGTATCCGTGACGGCGAAGTGCAGACCGCCTGCCAGCGCGCCTGCCCGACCCAGGCGATTACCTTCGGCGACCTCAACACGCCCGGGACCGCGGTCGTCAAACTCAAGGCGAGCCCACTCAATTACGGCATGCTCGCCGAACTTAACACACGGCCGCGCACCTCTTATCTCGGCGGCCTGAAGAATCCGAACCCGGCGCTGCGGCACCGGCGGAGCGGGAAGGCATGAACAGCGTGCGTGAAAAGTCGCCGTTGATGCCGCCGGACATCGACCTGACCGCGATCTCGGATCGCCTCGTCGGCATTATCACGAAGAACAGGACGCCGCGGTCGTGGTTTTACGCCACCACCTTCTTCGTTTTCCTGACACTGGTTTATCTCTTCAGTATTTCCTACGTGTTCAAGACCGGCGTCGGCCTGTTCGGGCTGAACATTCCGGTGGCGTGGGAATTCCCGATCGCGAGCACGATCTGGTGGATCGGTATCGCCCATGCCGGCACGCTGATTTCAGGCGTACTGCTGCTGACGCGGCAGAACTGGCGTCCGGCGATCGCGCGTTTCGCCGAGGCAATGGCGATGTTCGCGATCATCTTTGCCGGCGCTTACCCGCTGATTCACCTCGGCCGGCCATGGTTCTTTTATTACCTGCTGCCGTACCCGAATACGCAGGGTCTGTGGCCCAACTGGAAGAGCCCGCTGATCTGGGACTTCTTCGCGATCTCGGCCTACCTGATTTACACCACGCTGTTTCTGTATCTCGACATGCTGCCGGATCTCGCGACGATGCGCGACCGGGCGAAGCACCGCTTCAGCCGCTATTTTTACGGCGCGCTCGCGCTCGGCTGGCGCAACTCGGCGCGTCACTGGGCGCGTTTTGACCGTGCCAATCTCATTATGGCCGCGATTTCGGCGCCGATTGTCGTCTCGGTCACCGGCACCATCTCGCTCGATCTCGCCGTCACGATCGTGCCCGGCTATCACTTCACGATTTTTCCGGCGTACTTCGTCGCCGGCGCGCTGTATTCCGGTTTTGCCACTGTGATCCTGATCGCGGTGCCGTTTCGCGCGATGTTCGGCCTGCAGGACCTGATTACGCCGCGCCACATCGACTACATCGCCAAGATCATGCTCGGCTTCGTGCTCGTGGTCGACTACTCGTACATGTGCGAAATCTGGACCGCGTTCTACAGCGGCGCACCGTATTACTACGGCGTTTATCACAACCGCTGGTTCGAGTTCTATTCGCCGGTGTACTGGACGACGTATTTCCTCAACATCGTCGTACCGCAGGCGATGTGGTTCAGGCGCGTGCGCCGTTCGATTCCGGCGATGTTCGTCATCGCGATCATCGCCGATCTCGGCATGTGGCTGGAGCGTTATTTCATCGTCGTCACCAGCACCAACCGCGACTACATGCCTTCCGCCTGGCTGACGAAGTTGCCGACCGGCTGGGACTTCGCGGTGCTGCTCGGCTCGATCGGCGGCTTCTGCCTGTTGCTGCTGATTTTCATCCGCATCGTGCCGCTGATCTCGATGCACGACATGCGCAAGCTGATCGTGCGCAAAAAGAGCGAAGTGGAAACCAGCCAATGAGCGAGCACGGCCGTTACGGACTGATGGCTTCGTTCGACAGCGCGGAGACGCTGCTTGAGGCCACGCGCCGCGCGCGCAAGGCGGGGTACCGGCAAATGGATGCTTACACGCCGCTGCCGATTGAGGGCTTGCCGGAACTGCTCGGCTGCGGTGAACGCGAGCAGGCGAAGGTGTCGTGGCTGGCGCTCGCCGGCGGCATTTTCGGCGGCTCGTGCGCCTACGCGCTGCAGTATGCGTCGACGACGCTGGGCTGGTTTTTCCTGTCCGGCGGCAAGCCGGCCAACAGCTGGGTCGATTTCATTATCGTCACCTTCGAGATGACGGTGCTGTTCGCCGTCTTCGGCGCCGTGTTCGGCATGTTGTGGCTGAATGGGTTTCCGAAGCCGTACCACCCGGTGTTCAACGTCGAGCACTTCCTGCGCGCATCGAGCGACGGATTCTTTTTGTGCATCGAAGATAAAGACGAGCGCTTCGACATCGAGAAAACCCGTGCCTTTCTCGAAGATCTGCGACCAGTGGAGATATTCGAGGTGGAGAAGTGAAGGCGCGGTGTCCAGCCCTGTCATTCCGGCATGCGATCGCCAGGATGGTGGAAGTACCGAAAATGCAGGAGCAATTTCTGGCTGAGCGGGAATCGAATCGCCATGGCGGCAGCCGCCAGCTGGGCAAGTCGCCATCCATGGCGACCGGGTTCCGGCATCCAGACCCAAACGGCGGCATGCGCTGCCGGAGCGTTGTCGCGGTGGCGGGCTGCTGTCTTCTTCTCACCGCCTGCGGCCAGGCGATGGACAACCAGCCGAAGTACAAAACCTACGCGCCGGCCGACCCGCACCTGTTCGCCGATCGCCAGTCGGCGCGGCCGCGCGTGCCGGACACGATCGCGCGCGGCCAAAACCTCAAGCCGCGCCCGGATCACATTCCGTACAAGGTGACGCTCAAGTTTCTCGAGCGCGGGCGCGACCAGTTCAACGCCTACTGCGCGCCGTGCCACAGCCGCGTCGGCGACGGCCGCGGCATCGTCGTGATGCGCGGTTTTCCGCACCCGCCGTCGTACCACAGCCAGCGATTGCGCGCCGCACCGCTGACGCATTTCTACGACGTCATCACCGACGGTTACGGTGTGATGTACTCCTACGCCGACCGCGTGGATCCGAAGGATCGTTGGGCGATTGCGGCCTACATCCGCGCGCTGCAACTGAGTCAGCACGCGCCGCGCAAGGACGTGCCGCCCGGCGTCATTCTGAAAGGAGCCGGGCGGTGAACGGGCGGCGCCGCGGAAGGTTCATCGCCGGGCTGTTCGCGGCAGTCGCCGTACTCGTTGCAGGCGACATGCGCTTGCCGCGGCGCACGCTTCGTCGCCTGCAAGTCGCGGCGCTCGGCATCGGCATCCTCGGCACGATCGCCTGTGCCGTTGGCGCAGCCATCGACCTGCGCGCCGCACTCGCGGCATGGCTGTTCGCGCTGATCGTCTGGACCGGCGTGCCGCTCGGGGCGCTCGCGATGCTGATGTGCCACAACCTCACCGGCGGCGGCTGGGGCGAAATCTGCCGGCCGGCGCTGAAGGCGATGATCGCGACGCTGCCGCTGTTCGCGGTTGCGTTCGTGCCGCCGCTGGTGCTGATGTCGCACGTCTTCGACTGGGTGGCGCCGGCGGCGAGCCTGCCGGACGTGGTGCAGCGCAAGGCTTACTGGCTGAACCAGCCGTTCTTCTGGGCGCGCTACGCGGTGTTTTTCGCGGTCTGGCTTGCGCTTGCGTGGCGACTCAACGTGTGGCGCGACGAGCCGCCCGAAGCGCGCCCGGTCGGCGCGAGCGGCGGCGGCATGGTCGCCTGGGGCGTGACGCTGACGTTTTTCGCGTTCGACTGGCTGCTGAGCCTGCAGCCGCGTTTCTACTCCGACATTTTCGGCATGGTGTACATGAGCGACGTGATTATCGTTGCGCCGGCGATGGTGCTCTTCGTGCTCGCGCTTGCCAACCCCGTGCGCGACGAAGTCATGGTGTCGCGCACGCAGGACATCGGCAACCTGCTGCTGACGGCGTTGTGCGGCTGGATTTTCGTCAACTTCGTCCAGTACCTGATTATCTGGAATGGCAACCTGCCGGACGAAATCGCCTGGTACATTCCGCGCAGCCGCTACGGCTGGCAGTGGCTGACGCGCGTGACGTTCATCATTTACTTCGCGGTTCCGTTCGCGGCGCTGCTCTCGCGACGCGTCAAGCGCAGCCGCGTGGCGCTCCTGTGGGTAGCCGGCATCGCGCTGTTCGGCCACGTGCTGAACGCCTACTGGCTCGTGATGCCCTCGCTGTACCGGGACGCGTTTTACATCGACTGGCGCATGTTCGCGGCGTTATTCGCCGTCGGCGGATTGTGGACCGCGCTGTTCGCGTTCGGCTTCGCGCGCCGCAGCGCCGAGGCCGAGGCCACGGCTGAAGGAGTGCTCGTGCGTGGCTGAGCAGACGCAACAGGAAGGTGAAGCGCGCTTCGAAGCGCAGCAGCCCGATCTGCGCATTCCGCTCGGCACCGCACTGCTGGTCGGCGTCGGCATCCCCGTCGCACTTGCCGTCATCTGGTTGCTGTACCACTTCCTCTGGCTGAACACGCCGGGCGAACAGCCTTACCCCTACAGGACGCCGCCGCCGGTGACCCCGGCGCCGCGGCTGCTCGCCAATCCGCAGGCGGAACTCAAGGCACTCCGGATCGAAAACCGGCAGCGGCTGCACAGCTATGGCTGGGTCGACAAGCAGCGCGGCATCGTCCACGTCCCGATCGAGCGGGCGATGCAGCTCATCGCCGAACACGGTTTTCCGCCGCGTCCGCCGGTGCCGGTCAACGCAGCCGGTCATCAGGCGGTGCCGCTGGCGCCGACCGGCGAGCGGCCGAAACCCTATCAAAGCGGCACTGCCGAGAAGCCGCAGGAACCGCCGCCGTGAACGGGCCATCGTATCTCGGCTCCGACGTGGGCAGGACCATCGTCCAGTTCCTGCCGCCTACAGCTTCGTCGCTGGCACCGCACGTCGACGAACTCATGTGGTGGATGATCGGCCTGTTCGGCCTGATCGCCATACTGCTGACGGGGCTGATTCTGTTTTTTATGATCCGCTACCGGCGCGGCAAGCAGATCAACCGCGACTTCCATATGAACAAGAAGCTGGAACTCAAGATCGAGTTCGGCTGGACCTTCGTGGTCTTCCTGTGTTTCCTCGCATTCTTCTATTCCGGGGCAGTGCTGTACGTCGATGCGTTTTCGATGCCGGCACAGGCGATCCACATTAATGTGGTCGGCAAGCAGTGGATGTGGAAGTTCGAACACCAGAATGGCGCGCGCGAAATTGACGCGTTGCACGTACCGGTCGATCGCTATGTCGAACTCGATATGACCTCCACCGACGTCATTCACGACGTCGACATTCCTGCGTTCCGCATCAAGCACGATGTACTCCCGGGCACGCACATGCACCTGTGGTTCAAGGCGACCCGCATCGGCAATTACGACCTGTACTGCAACCAGTTCTGCGGCCTCGGTCACTCGAAGATGCGCGCGCAGGTGATCGTGATGAAACAGCTTGATTACACGCGCTGGCTCAACGCGCAGCCGACCGGAAATCGGGAAGTCACGGCCGGCGCGACACTGTTCCGCGCCCACGGCTGCAGCGGCTGCCACGTCGGCAACAGCGCGATTCACGCGCCGCCGCTGGCCGGCATTTACGGCCGCGTCGCGCATCTCTCCGACGGCCGCATGCGGCTCATCAACGACGCCTATATCCGCGACTCGATCCTGTTCCCGGCCAAGGACATCGTCGCCGGCTACCGCAACGACATGCCGAGCTTCCGCGGCCAGCTCAGCGAAGGCGAAATCCAGCAGATCATCGCATACATCAAATCCATGCATCAGGATTACAGACAATGAGCGCAGTCACCGTGCCGGATGTAACCCTCGGCCCGCGGTTTCCGGAAGAACACTATCTCAAGGACGTGAGCCTCAAGTCGTGGCTGACGACGACGGATCACAAGCGTATCGGCTGGCTGTTCTTCATCAGCCTGACCGCGATGTTTTTTATCGGCGGCGCGGCAGCGACGTTGATTCGCCTGGAGTTGCTGACGCCGGCGGGCGATCTCGTCAGCGATGCGACATACACGCGGCTGTTCTCGACGCACGGTATCGTCATGGTGTGGTTCTTCCTGATACCGTCGATCCCGAACACGTTCGGCAACTTTCTGCTGCCGATGATGATCGGAGCGCGCGACATGGCGTTCCCGCGCATCAACCTGCTGAGCTGGTACCTGTTTATGCTCGGCGCCGGCGTCCTGATCGGCTCGCTGTTCGCCGGTGCACCGGACGCCGGCTGGACTTTCTATACGCCGCTGAGCACTGAATATTCGGACTCCGCCACCATCGTCGCTGCACTCGGCGTGTTTATCGTCGGCTTTTCGACGATTCTCACTTCGATCAATTTTATTGTAACGACGCACAAGCTGCGCGCGCCGGGAATGACATGGCTGCGTCTGCCTCTGTTCGTCTGGTCGATGTATGCAGTTTCGATCCTGATGTTGCTGGCGACGCCGATTCTCGCGATCACGTTATTGATGGTGACAGCCGAACACTGGCTCAACATCGGCTTTTTCAACCCGGCGATCGGTGGCGACCCGCTGTTGTTCCAGCATTTGTTCTGGTTCTACTCCCATCCCGCGGTCTACATCATGATCCTGCCCGGCATGGGCGTCGTCAGCGAGATCGTGCCTTGCTTTGCCAGAAAGCGTCTGTTTGGGTACGCCTTTGTGGCCATGGCCAGCCTGGGCATCGCGGCCTTGGGCTTTTTGGTCTGGGGGCACCACATGTTCGTCAGCGGGCAATCGATGTTCG
>DASSOO010000347.1:0-2212 GCA_035700455.1 Gammaproteobacteria bacterium | reverse complement strand
ACCACTTCCTCCACCGTCGTCTCGCCGGCGAGGACGCGGCGGCGGCCATCCTGGCGAATGCTGGGACTCAGCGTGCGGGCGTAGCGTTCGAGGGGCTGCTCGCCGGCCCCGTCATGAATCATCGTGCGCAGTTCTTCGTCGATCGGTACGAGCTCGTAGACGCCGGTACGGCCGTGATAGCCGGTATCGTTGCACCGCGCGCAGCCACGCGGGCGGTAGAGAGTGGGGCGGCGGCGTGCGCCATCGACGCCGAGCATTTTGGCTTCGCGCTCGGAGGCTTCGTAGGCTTCCTTGCAATGCGGGCACAGCACACGCACCAGGCGCTGGGCGAGCAGGCCGATGACACTCGACGCAAGCAGGAAAGGTTCGACGCCCATATCGCGCAGGCGCGTCACCGCGCCGACGGCAGTATTGGTGTGCAGGGTCGACAGCACGAGGTGGCCGGTCAGGCTCGCCTGCACGGCGATTTCGGCGGTTTCGAGATCGCGGATTTCGCCGACCATCACGACGTCCGGGTCCTGGCGCAGAATCGCCCGCAGGCCGCGCGCGAAAGTCATGTCGACGCGTGTGTTCACCTGTGTCTGGCCGACGCCGTCGAGATAATACTCGATCGGGTCCTCAACCGTCATGATGTTGCGGCTGTGGTCGTTCAGGCGTGTCAGCGCCGCGTACAGCGTGGTCGTCTTGCCGGAGCCGGTCGGGCCGGTGACGAGGATGATGCCGTGCGGCTTGCGGATCAATTCGTCGATGATGTCCTTGGTGGCCGGGTCCATGCCAAGCTGTTCGAGATCGAGGCGCCCGGCCTGCTTGTCGAGCAGGCGCAGTACGACGCGCTCGCCGTGCCCGGATGGAATCGTAGACACGCGAACGTCGACGGCGCGATTGGCGATGCGCAGCGAAATGCGCCCGTCCTGCGGCAGGCGCTTTTCGGCGATGTCGAGCTTGGCCATGACCTTGATGCGCGAGACGATCAGCGGCGCGACCGCGCGGCGCGTTTGCAAAACCTCGCGCAATACGCCGTCGACACGCAAGCGCACCACGAGGCGGTTCTCGAAAGGCTCGATATGAATGTCGGAGGCGTTTTCCTTAATGGCGGCGGTCAGGAGCGCATTGATCAGGCGGATGATCGGCGCATCGTCCTCGCTTTCGAGCAGGTCTTCAGGCTCCGGCAATTGCTGCGCGGCGCTGAAGATATCCGTGTCGTCGTCGAGCCCTTCGACCATTTCCATTGCGCTGCCGGAGCGGTCTTCGTAAGTCTCTTGCAGGCGCAGGTCGAACTCCTCGCGCGCGACTTTCTCCAGCGTGAACGGCATGCCCAGATAGCGGCGGGCTTCGAGGATTGCCTCGGCAGTCGTGTCGTCGCGGCGCAGCAGGTGTGCCGAGCCGTCGACATTGTCGATCAGTAACAGGCCATAGCGCTTGGCGAATGAAAACGGCAGGCGCCGCGGTGCTGTCGTATCCGTGGCGGCGGGTGCCGGTGCAACTTCGGGCTGCTCGACGGACACGCTCATAACGGCGGGGCCGCGCCCTGGCTCGAATCGCCGTTTGGACCGCTGTTGGTAGGCGCCGCCGGAGGGCGCTTGTCAACGGACTGAAACGGCGGCAGGACCGGGCGCTTGACGTCCGGCATCAGCGACACTTTGCTCTTGTTGCTCAGTTCGAGCTCACGCAGGAACTGGTACTTGTCCTGCGTGTAATAAGCAACCGTCGGCTGGTCGCGCAGGATCGACGGACGGATGAATACCATCAGGTTCTGCTTGGTGTTGCTGCTGGAACGGTACTTGAACAGGTTGCCGAGCAGCGGGATGTCGCCGAGCAGCGGCACCTTCTGCTCGCTTTCGCGCAAGTTGTTCTGGATCAGCCCGCCGAGCACGATAATCTGGCCGTTCTTCGCGATGACGTTGGTGGAAATTTCGCGGTTGTTGGTGATGAGGTCGACCGCGCCCTGGCTCGAGCCGGCAAGGCTCGACACCTTCTGGTCGATTTTGAGATTGACCGAGTCGCCGCCGTGATTGATCTGCGGCGTGATTTCGAGCGTAATGCCGACCTGCTGGCGCTGAATCGTCTGGAACGGGTTGACGAAGCCGGTACCGAGGCCGCCGGTCGTGCCGGTACCGGTACCGCCAAGGCCGCCGTTGGTGTAGGAGCCGGTCAAAAACGGTACCTGCTGGCCGACTTCGATCTTGGCCTTTTCGTTGTCGAGCGTTACCAG
>DASSOO010000346.1:0-3107 GCA_035700455.1 Gammaproteobacteria bacterium | reverse complement strand
AGCGGCCAGCCGTTTCGTGGCTACCCGGTCGTTGATGCCGGCGGGCGACTGCTCGGCATCGTGACGCGCGGCGAACTCAACCAGTGGCTCAAAGCCGACCCGGCCGGCAGCAAACGTCTGAGCGACCTGTTCGATCGACCGCCCGTCGTCGCCTACCCCCGCGAGTCCTGCCGCAACGCAGCCATCCAGGCGGCGGTCGAAAAGCTCGACCGCATCCCGATCGTCGACCCCGACACCCGCAAGCTGCTCGGCATGGTCACCCGCTACGACCTGCTGAAGCCGTACACGCACTACTACCACGAAGAAAAGGCGCGCGAGCGCATTTTTCACGGCGGCCATCACTGATAGCCGACCGAAGACGGCGCGTCCGTTAAAGCGCCGCTGCCCACGGCTTGTCCCGGATTCGCCACGACTCGTCCCAGCGCCGCGCGCCATGCGCTGTGTTTGCTGCGATTCGTCCCACCCCTGCAGCGGTTCGTCCCATCGATTCCCCGGCTCGTCACATTCTCGTTGTGGAACGCGTGAACCACGCCTAGAGTTTGTCCGAGTCATTTTCTGAGGCCCGAATGGACAAGAAAGAAGCTCTCGACGCACTCAAGATCGACCGCAGCGAACGCGAACCCTCATCTGGCGGCGGCAAGCGCATTGTCGGCGTGATAGCCGCACTGATTGTGCTGCTCGGCGGCGGTGCCGCGGCATGGGCGTTTCTCGCCCCGCACGCGCTGGCGGTCAAGACCGCGGTCGCCGAAGTCAGCGGCGGCAGCGCGGCGGGCGGCGGCGGCAGCGTGCTCAATGCCTCCGGCTACGTTGTCGCGCAGATGGAAACGACAGTGTCGTCGCAGATCACCGGGCAGCTCGAAAAAGTGCTCATCGACGAAGGTATGCATGTCGACAAAGGTGAGGTACTGGCGCGGCTCGACGATCGCACCGAACAGGCCGGCGTCGAGGCCGCCAAAAACCGGTTGGAGGCCGATCGTGCCGACGTCGCCAAGGCACGCGCCCAGCTCGCGCAGGACAAGCTGACGCTTCGGCGCACCCAGGCGCTCGCCAGCAAGCACCTGGTGAGCGCCGCCAATCTCGACCAGGCACAGTCGCAGGTCAAGATCGACGAGGCGCTGCTGGCCGCGGCCGAGGGCCAGATCAAGGTCGACGAGAGCAATCTCAAGAGCGCGGAGCTGGCGCTCAGTTATACGGTCATCCGCGCGCCGTTCTCCGGCGTCGTCACCGAAAAATACGCCCATCCGGGCGAAATGATTTCGCCGGAGGCGGTCGGCGGCTACACCCAGACCGGCGTTTGTCACCTCGTCGACATGAGTTCGCTCGAAATCGACGTCGACGTCAACGAGGCCTACATCCAGCGCGTGCACAACGGCATGCGCACCGAGGCGGTGCTCGATGCCTATCCGAACTGGCGCATCCCGTCGCATGTCATCAGCGTGGTACCGACCGCGAACCGCGAGAAGGCCACGGTGAAGGTGCGCATTGCCTTCGACAAGCTCGACCCGCGCATCGTGCCGGAGATGGGCGTGCAGGTATGGTTCTACGACAACGCCAAGTCCGAAACCGCCTCGACGCCGACGGTCGTCACCGTGCCGAGCGATGCAGTGCTCGGCAACGGCGGCCAGCGCTATGTTTATGTCGTCGACGACGGGCGTGCCAAACGTGAGACTATTACCGCCGGTGCCGCCCAGGGCGGCAAGACCACGGTGCTGTCCGGGCTTGCCGGCGGCGAGCGCGTGATCGTCTCGCCGCCCGCGTCCCTCAAGGACGGCGCGAAGGTCAAGGAACAGGAGCAATAGCCGCGCGAACGCGTCGCACAGGAACCTTTACCGGAACGAGGAAAACGCCATGTCCGCAACCGAAGCTTCGATCAAAACGGCCGATCCGACCGCGTCAGCACAGCCGCTGGTGCAATTGAACGGTGTCGTCAAAACCTATAAGCGCGGTTCGGAAACCGTGCAGGTCCTGCAGCGCCTCGACCTCACGGTCCCGCGCGGCGATTTTCTCGCGCTGATGGGCCCGTCCGGCTCCGGCAAAACCACGCTGATGAACCTGCTCGGCGGTCTCGACAAGCCGACTTCCGGCGAGGTCATCGTCGACGGCCAGCCGATTCACAAGCTTTCCGACAGCGCACTGGCTAAATGGCGGGCCAGGCACGTCGGCTTTGTGTTCCAGCTCTACCACCTGCTGCCGGTGCTCAACGCCGAGCGCAACGTCGAGCTGCCGCTGCTGCTGACCAAGCTGTCGCGCAGCGAGCGCAAGAAGCGCGTCGCCGCGGCGCTGTCGCTGGTGGGACTGTCCGAACGCGCCAAGCACAAACCGTCGGAGCTGTCCGGCGGCCAAGAACAACGCGTCGGTATCGCTCGCGCGATCGTCACCGACCCAACAATCCTGCTCTGCGACGAGCCGACCGGCGATCTCGACCGCAAGTCCGGCGACGAGATTCTGGAATTGCTGCAGATGCTCAACAGCGAACACGGCAAGACCATCGTCATGGTGACACACGATCCGCACGCCGCTGCCTGCGCCAAGCGCACGCTGTTCATGAACAAAGGCGTGCTTTCGGAAGAGCCGGAGGCTTAGTGATGCTGTAGGAGCAGCGTTCGCGAATCGCGATCCGGAGCCCGCTCCTACAACACCGCAGCCCGATTGCAGGAACGGCAACCATGCTCACCCTCGTCTGGACCAACTTCAAACGCCGCAAAGGCCGCCTCGCGCTGACGCTGCTGTCGCTGCTGATCGCGTTTTTGCTGTTTGGCGTGCTGATGGCGGCCCGTTACGGTTTCACCTACCAAGGCAATCACAGCGAAGCCAGCGCGCGCCGGCTGGTGACAGTCAACAAGGTCGCGCCGTTTTCGTCGCTGCCGGTTGCATACGCCGGGCGCATTGCCGGCATTCCCGGAATCCAGGCGACCGCCTATACCAGCGCGATGCTCGGCTGGTACCAGAAGCAGCCGAATTACGTACTGGTGATGGGCGTGCCGACGGATTCCTTCTTTGCCGCGTATCCCGATTTCAGTGTCAATGCCGCAGCGCGACGCGCCTGGAGCGCGGACCGTACCGGCGCGCTGGTATCGCCGCAGTTGGCGAAGCGCTTCGGCTGGAAG
>DASSOO010000345.1:0-16604 GCA_035700455.1 Gammaproteobacteria bacterium | reverse complement strand
GTCGGCGATGCGCTCATGACGACCGCTGGCGGCTTGGTGGTTGTGTCGGTGACCGTCACGCTCGCCGTTGTACTGCCGCCCGGGCCGGTGCATTGCAAGGCATATGTCTTGCTCCCGCTGATCGGACCGACGTTCTGCGTGCCGCTCGGCGACGTGCTGTTCGCCCAGTCGGCCGAACAGGTATCCGCCGCGGTGGCGGCCCAGTGAATTGTCGTCATTTCGCCCGGCTCGACAGGATTCGGGCTGGCGTAGATATCGATCGACGGCGATACAACACCGGGATCGTCGCGCGGCACGACGGCGAAGTTGGCATAGTTGCTGTAATCGGGCTGACGCGATCGCGTCATGAATAACTGCCAGGCTTCGTCCGCATTGGGAATGCCGGAGTCGACGGCGGCGGCGAGCGCGATTTGCAAGTTCGCCGGATAGCCGGTTACAGACCAGGCGTAACCAAACATTTCATTCGGCTGCAAGCCGTTCTTGGAAGCTGCCTCCCTCATCTCGGGGCTGTTGCAAACCATTGTCGACAAATCCGGAAATGTGCTGTCGTACGCCTGCTTCATGGTCGTGTAGAACGGACCGGCGGCTACGTCGCGCACTTGCAGCGCATATGCGGAAGCCATCAGCCAGCAGACACCGGGCGCCGTCATGCGCGCCACCGGAAACTTGGCTTTCCAGCGCAGCATTGGTGCCGCGCCGGTGAAACCCAGCTCAACCAGGTGATCCATCACCCATGTGACATAATCGTCCATCCACGGAGCCGTACCGACATTGGCCACGCCGTTGATCGCGTAAGGCGTACTGTTGTGACCGAGGATGCTGAGCTTGTTCGCATCCGGATTATTGACGTAGCGCTGGTTGTACCAATCGATGTTGTTGTGGACCATCGCCGTAAAGTAAGTCTTGAGTGGATCGTCATCCGGTGTGATAAAGGCGGTATTGCCGAGCGAGCGCAGGTTCCATGCTTCACCTCGCACCTGGTTGTGATTAATCAGTCCCTCAGCGTAACCGCGATAACCCGGGTTCTGCCAGATTTCGTCCCAGTTCGTCCAGAACTGCATTTGCTCGAGATAATAAAAATCACCCGTGACGATGTAAGGCAAATATCCGATCGACGGTTGATGCGCGCGGTCCGGCCTGAACGGCAGCGAGCAATCGCCGCCGCATGCCGGTACGGTATACGATATGCCGGTGTCGTGGTCGAGGCCGTCGCGCCAACTGCCAACGATGGTAATGTACGGATAGTCGAGCAGCGTTACCGGCCGGCCGGTTTTCTCGTCGCGGTAAAACGTGCCGTAATGTCCGGCCGCATCGTCATTGGCAAGCATATAGTTGTAAGCCCGCCGGTCCATGCTCAGCAGGTAAGCCATCGTCCAGCGCGGCAGCGGTCCGATGCCCGCCTGCGCACCGGTCGCACCCATACCAACGCTCTGATCCGCGTGACCCATAGGGCTTACGCTCTGCGTGACGCTGCTGAGAAAGTCCTCTGTCGGATGGACATCCGCGTATTGCGAAACCGCACCGGTCGCCTGAATGTAGCGGCCGTCGAGCTTCGCGTATACCTTCGCTTTCTTACCCCACCAGAGAAGCTTGTGCCAGCGGCTGTGAACGATATGAGTGAGCGCGGGATAGGTATAAGTCTGGCTTCCGAGCTTGATGGTGGCATCGTAGGTGATGTTCTGCGGGCCCTTCACGTAGGTCCAGTCGTTCTCGATGACAACGTTGACGCGAATTGCGGTCACCGGCCGATTGTAGGCGCGTATGTAAAAGTACACCGCCAGATGCGGGCTCTGCCCGCCGGCCGAACCGATCGGGCCGCCTACGATCCACTCCGATACCAGCGGACCGGACAACCAGACATTGCACTGTTTGCTCCACGGCCGGCAAGCCGCATCTGCCTGCGCCTGCTGCAAAAGCTGGCGTGCATGTGCCGTATAAACAGTGCCGCCGACATTGAGATCGACCTCGGCATCGAAGTCGGTCGCGAGCACATCGTTCAAACCGACCGGTGTGCCGGTAGCTGGCGAGCCGCCGGTCGAAAGGTCGATGGTGCGCGTCGCATAGCCCGTCAATTCCGGCACCGTCACCGTCAGGACGGCATGGCGCAACGAACCGTCGGGATTCGTGGCCTTTGCGTCTACCTGTAATGGAATCGGCTGGCCGTTGAGTGTTGCCTGAAGTGCAGCGCCCGACGGTACGTCGCCCTTTTTGAACACTTCGCCAAAGGTTACCGGCACGTTGTCCTGCGTCTGTGACGACAGGCTCACCGCATTCATCGAAACGATTTTGGCAAAAGCGCCGGCCGAAAGAAGAATCATGCTTGCGATAGCAAGCCGCGCCACCGCGACGGCGCGTCTGGAACTGCTCATAGCTACTCCCGCGTTGCTTGTTTTACCTCCCAGCACGCGGTTTTTATTTATTAAGTCGTTGCTGGCCTGCGAATAAACCCCAGGAGCAGCACGCACAAGCAGCTCTCTGGAAGTCCGGCGGTCATGGCGTACGCGCGCTTTAGACCCGTAACTTTGCGTCGCTGCCTTTCGGCAGGTTTGCTCTTTTCAGATGCGTCGATTGACGTTTGCGGCGCGACGACGATGTCGCGCAATTTGTAGTTTTTTCGAGGCCGTACTGCTGCGCGATCATAATTTGCCGCGCGACCAGTACAGACATAGTCTAGCCATACCGGTGGCGAACCCGGGTACCGCTTGTCGACTTTGATGACCGCTTGTGCCGCTTCGCTGCGTGAAGTGCTGCACGACTGGTACTTGCCGCACCAATGTCGTAGCATGCACTTGTCATAACTCAAAACAGGCAAGGATGCCGATGTCTCCAACCGTCTCAGTCATCGTCGCCACCTATAACCGCGCGGCGCTGCTTTCGCAGGCGCTCGGCAGCCTGCTGACGCAGTCTCGATCCCCCGACGAAATCATTGTGGTCAGCGATGGCTCCACCGATGCGACGGAAGCCGTAACAGCCGCCGCGGCGAAGACATTCGCAAACCGGCTGCGCTTTATTCGGCAGCCGAATTCCGGCTTATCGCGCGCCCGCAATCGCGGCCTCTCCGAATCACAGGGCGAACTCGTCTGGTTCTTCGACGATGACGACATCGCGCTGCCGGACGCGCTGGAGGCGCATCTCGGGTTTCTGCAAACCCATCCGGAGGTCGATTTCTCCTATAGCACCAACTATGTGTTCAGGGGCGACGGCGACATTCGGGACCGCGGCCGCTGGTTGCTGAAGAAGCTGCCGACCTGCGCGCCGGAGCAATTTCTCGTCCGCACGCTGATGGGCATGCACACGATGATTCCGGGCATGCTGATTCCGCGCCGATGCTACGACCTTATCGGCGGCTTCGACGAGCAATTGTCCCGAGCGCAGGATCTCGACATGCTCATCCGGCTTGCGCGCCGCTTTCGCGCGGCGGACATCTGCCGGCCGACGTTCGTGCTGCGGGACCACAACGGCGATCGCGGCCCGGCGGCTGAACGGCACAGTCACGCACAACGCGCCCGGGTCTGGCTCCAATATCGTCAGCGGATATTCCGTCAGGTCAGACGCAACCTGCCGCTGACGGTTTTTTTGCGAAGCGAGGGGGACCGAAGCGTATCTGGCGAACTCCGGCGCGAAGATCGGTTGCGGGCACTGACGAGGCGATTCTGCATCATGTTTCGCGAGGGTCTTGTGACCGAAGCGCTGGAAGATCTCGATGCAGCTCTCGCACTGGCGCCGGTGAATGCACCCGCCTGGGCGGAGCGCACGTTTCTGGCCAAGGCGACGAATATCGAGGGATGGAAACTTGCCGCGCCATGGTCGACCGGCCGGGCGTTGCGCGCCAGGCTGGCGACTGCACCGACTGCGGCATGGCGCCGAGAGTTGCTCCGCGGCGCGCGCTGGTCGATCGGCCGCGCACTCCGCGACTACCGGTGGCACGACGCCGCCCGCACTTCCTGCTTTATCGGCGCGTTACTGGTGAACGGATTTGTGCACCGACAGCGCCCCCGCGGCAAAGCCGGCAACAACGCGCTGAGCTATGGCCATAACGACAAGCGCGGTCCCCGCCGCCCCGACCGCGCGGAGCAGGAACTGAAAAATACGCGCAGCCTGCCGTAAACGCCATTCCCGAAGACGAATCAGCGCAACGCGGGCAAGCGACTGCGCAACGGCATCCAGCAACGGTTGCGCGTGCAGTGCCAGCAGCGCCGCCGCTTTCTCCGGAAAAGCGGTTTCCGCAGCTTCGACAACCGTGTGCGGACTCAATATTCCGCGACACAAACGCACTTCATCGCTGGAGAACCGCCCGGCATCCGAGCCGGCGAGCGCGGCTTGCATATCGGCGAGCGCTTCCTCAAAAAGCCAACCGCGAACCATCGCCCGCGCGCGCTGCAACAACGCTCGCCGCCGCATTGCCGGCATACCGAATGCCGGTGCAAGTGCGGGTGGCAGGAATTCCGCGAGCGGCACATCGGCCCTCAATTTGCGAAACAGCGCGCGGTCATTGGCGCGCCACACCGCCTCACGCTCGGCTGCCGAATGCCGGCTCGCTGCCGGGCCCCGCATCCCCTCATGCAGACGTATCAGGATCGTGGGCCTCGCGGTCTTCACGCCTCGATAGCGCCGTATCAACCGCAACACCATGTCGTAATCCTGACCCCGCGCAAGCGTCTCGTCGAAACCTCCGACCTGCCGATAACAGTGCAGCGGCACCAGCATGCTTTCGTGGTTGAACGGGTAACATTCGGTCGCGCGGATAAAGGCGTCGCCCGCGTCCATGTACGGCCCCTCCCGGCGGCGGCACTTCGACAGCGGCGGCGGCCGGCCCAGGCCCTCGAATGCGTAATATCCGCCGTAGGTAAAATCGGCCCGGGAGGCGCCCCTGAGCGCGGCAAGATGCAGCGCAAGACCGTCCGGTACGACAAGATCGTCGTCGTCGACAACCCACACGTAGTCGGCATGCACGACGGACAACGCGCGATTGAGGGCGGCGGACTTCCCGCGGTTCGCCTGGCGCAGGCAAGTGACAGCGCCCCGATACGGCTGCAAGCGAGCGGGAGTGTCGTCGGTCGAGCCGTCATCGATGACGACGATCGCGTCCGGCAGGCGCGTCTGCGCAAGCAGGCTGTCGAGCGTCTGCGTGAGCAATTGCGAACGGTTGTAGGTAGGCACGACGATCGCAACCGTCGGCTCCCTGTCGCCGCCCGCGTGCATCGTCATGCGCGTGCAAGCAGCTTGCGCGTGAACAGCAGATAACGCAGCGTGCATGGCGGCCGCAGGCTGCGCAAATGAAACAGCCAGGCGGCGGAACGGCTGCCCCGCTCGCGGTACGTATTGGCCAGCACGTGCAACACGTTGCGGTACTTGCGGTCGATCAGCCACCGCACCCTGCGCGGGACAGGATACGCGCGCATCAAGTCAAGCGCCCGCAGCTCGCCCTCGAGGTGCGCAACGATCTTGCTCGCCGAGCCGGGCGTGTCGTGGATTTCGTAGGCCGGCAGGTCGAGAAACCGTATCTTCATGCCGGACTGCGAAATGCGAAAGGCGATCAGCGTCCATTCGTGATGAAACAAATCGGCCGGGCCGAACAGGTCGGTGCCGACACAGGCGCTGTTGAACAGCGCGCCGCATGACGCCATCCACGCCCGGTGCAGCAGGCAGACCAGCGGATCTGCCTGCGCGGCGAACAAGTCGGGTATGAAAAGCTGTCTGCCGCTCCCGGAGATGTAGTAGCCATTGGTAACGACCGCCGCGAGCTCCGGGTCTGCGGCCATCGGAAGGAGGGCTACCGCGAGCGCGTGCGGCAGCAGTTCGTCGTCGTCGTCGAGAAACAGGAAATATGGCGCCTTGACCAGCCTGCGCCCCATCATGCGGGCCGCGCCAGCGGATGCCGTCGGCAGGTAATGAAGTTCGAGGTCCGTCCTTTCTTGCAGCCTCGCGAGCAACTGTGGGTCGTAGCGGTTGCCGTTGACGATCACCAGCAACCGCGGCGACACAGCTACCTGCCGGTGCACGCTGTCGATAGCCCGTTCCAGTTGCGCTGCCCGTTCGCTGTTCGCGAGCGTACGGATAATGACATCGACATTGCGAAGGTGGTTTGAATCGGCAACCGGCCGCGCACCGCCAACGGCTGCGGCCGTCACGGCAGCCGGAATCGGCGCCATGCGCGCGCTCATTCCGCTACTCCGGAAAAGCCGCGGCATTAGCGCGCGCGGCCACAGGGGAACTGCGCCAAGGCAGTCTGGTGAGACGGCAAAGATGTCATTCGCCCCTCCTTGTAACGGGATATGCGCCAGCAGCGCCCCGATAAGGCCGTCACAATTCCGCGACGAGACGGCCTTCAACCTCCTGTTTCTGTGACTTGGATCATAGCACGAAAAACAATAGATGCAGCAACCAAAAGGCCGTCTCGCACGGGCGTGCCGGGGGTATCCCCAGCACGGTTGATTTGCCGCGGTTTCCGGCCTCATTATGTTGTTCCCGCCCAGGGAAAAGGGCATCGTAAAAAGGAAACGCACAGGGATGTTGCGCTTCGTCTTCGTTCCGGCACCGGAATTGCCTCGCCTCTCATGGTGCGCGCGCCTCAGCCGCGGCGGCGAGACGGTTGTGGTGGAGCACGGCTCCGGTGTCGAGACAACACCCGCTTTTTTCGTGGAAGGTGCCTGGGATGGACGCTTCGGCGACGGCGAACCGGCCACCGCAACGACCATGCTCGGCTCCGGCGGGCAGATCATGGGGGACGGCGCCTGCTTCTGCACCACGACGCACAGCAAGGAAAGGCTGCAAAGCCTGCTCGCCGACAACGCGCTGCTGATCTCGAATTCGTTCCCCTACCTGCTGCGCGCTGCCGGCGACAGCGTGGATCCGAACTACCGCTTTTACGAACGCGACTTCATGTCGTCGATGAACGGCATCTCGCGCGCCTGCAAGAGGGTACCAACCGCAGGCGGGCTATGGGTGCGGCTGCATTACGGCGAAAGAATTTACGTCGACCGGAGCCTGCGCATGCGCACCGAGCGATACCCGGAGCCGCGCGGCTTTGCCAGCTACGAAGATTACATCGCCGGCGTCGAAACGCTGCTGCGAGCCCTGACCGACAATGCCACCGCGCCGGCACGCCGCACGCGCTACCGGCCGCTGGCGACCATCTCGACTGGCTATGACTCGCCGGCAGCGGCCGTGTTCGCGCAGCACGTCGGCTGCACTGAGGCGATAACGTTTTGCGACGCGCGCGCCGAATACGCCGACGTCCGCTGGAACCCGGCCGACGCAGACGACAGCGGCGCAGACATCGCCCGGCACATCGGTATTGCCGTCAAGACCTACAGCCGCAGCGACTACCGCCGCTGCACATTTCCCGAGGCCGAATTCCTCGCCACCGGTAACGGCGGCGATGACGTAATCCTGCGCGCCGCCGAAAGCGAATTTTCAGGGAGCATGCTTTACACCGGTTTCCTCGGCGACATCGTCTGGGATTGCCAGTCGGATCGGACGGAACTCAGCCGCGACTACGCCTACAAGGATCCGTCGGGGGCAAGCCTCGGAGAGTTCCGGCTACGCGTCGGTTTTATTCACGTCCCGGTGCCGCTATTGCATTTCACGCGCCACCGCGATCTCGACGTCATTTCGCGTTCGGATGAAATGGCGCGGTGGCGCGTCGGCGGCGATTACGACCGGCCGATTCCGCGCCGGCTGGTCGAGAGTCGCGGCGTGCCGCGCCATCTTTACGGTCAGAACAAGAAAGCAATTACGCAGCCGATCTGGCTGCCTGCGGACTTTCGCGACGTGCTGCTGCCGGAGTCGTATGCCGATCTCGTCGCTTACTGGCGGCGCACCGCGGCCGCGGCCGGACTTTCGCTGCAAACGCGCCTGCGCCAGCGCGTTTCGCCGTTGCTGACCGCGCGCTGCCTGCCGCTCGTCAATCGCTGCAAGCGCACGCTCAACTGGCAGGCAGTACGTGTCGAGCGGCTCACCGGCAGGCGCCTTCTGCCGCCGCTTAACACGACAACGCCGCAGACCGCGGCGAGTGTGTTGTACGGCACGCCCGCGGGTGTGAAGTTTCACTGGGCCATCGACAAGGTGCTGCCGCGGTATGCGGCGACGCGCCTGGCGCCGGCGGCCCAAGCCGAACATGCGGCGTAGCGTGTTTCGTTTCAGCTTCCGGCGGCTGAATGCTCTGCCCCGCCTCGCCTGGTGCGCCCGCATCCAGCGCGGTTGCAGCGAGATCGTCGTCGAACACGGCCCGTGGGTCGAGGCGCGCAGCACCTTCTTCGTGGAAGGCGCATGGGACGGCGCGTTCGCCCAAGGCCGGCTTGAGCACGCAGGGATGCTGCTCGGCTCCGGAGGTGCCACGCTCGCAAGCGAGGCGATATTTTGTACCACGACGCACACGATGGAACGCCTGCACGGCGTTCGCATCGGCGATGCGCTGTGGCTTTCGAATTCGTTTGCGTACCTGTTGCATGCAACCGGCGACGAGCCGGATGTGAACTACCGTTACTACGAACGCGACTTCATGACCTTCCTGCACGGCCGCCGGCGCGCACTGCGCAGCGTACCGACTGCCCGTGGACGGCAGGTCATGCTTTACTACGGGGAACGGCTGCATATCGATCGCGAACTCGGGGTGCGCGCGGAACCTTACGCGGATGCGCCGCATCTGCAAAATTACACCGACTATCTGAACCACGTCGAAGCGCTGCTCAAGCGGCTTTACACGAACGCCGACGACCCAGCGCGCGCGCGGCGCTACACACCGCTCGCGACGCTGTCGAGCGGCTACGACTCGCCCGCTTGTGCGGTGCTCGCGCAAGCCCTCGGCTGCAGCGCCGCAATCACGCTGCAGAATGCGCGTCGCGACTATTACGGCTGCGCGGGCGCGCCCACCGACAACGACGATAGCGGCGCCGGTGTCGCAACACACTTGGGCATGCAGCTTAAAGTTTTCAGCCGCGACGCCTATCGTACCCTCGCGGACTTTCCGGAAGCGGAATTCATCGCCACCGGCAACGGTGGCGACGATGTCGTACTCGCCGCCGCTGAACGCGAATTGCCGCGCACGCTGCTGTTTACCGGCTTTCTTGGCGACACCCTTTGGGGACTTGGCGGTGCCGACCCGGCGGCGAGCCGCGACTACGCTTATACGTTTCCGGCCGGCGGCACGTTTGGCGAGTTCCGGCTGCGCGTCGGTTATATCCACGTCCCGGTACCGCTACTGACGTTTACGCGTCACGACGACATCCGGCGCATCTCACTCTCGCCCGACATGGCGCCCTGGCGCGTCGGCGGCAGCTACGACCGGCCGATCCCGCGCCGCCTGGTGGAAACCGCCGGTGTGCCGCGCGCAATTTACGCGCGGGAAAAGAAGGCGGTGACGCAACCGTTCTGGCTGCCGGCGGAAGACGATCGCCTGCGCGCGATGATGTCGCCAAATTCCTACGCGAGCCTGAGCGCCTACGCCAAAGAAGCGGCAATTATCGCGCGCCTCAATCTCGCCAGCAGAATCAAAATGGCCCTGGCGCCGCTTGCGCTGCCCGTGGCAGGCGGCGTCAACTGGTATGGCCGCAAACTTACCCGCCTGCTGGGCATAAGGCGCCTGCCGCAACTGGCAACCGGCCAGTTCCGTCCAAGCGTCCTGTTCGGCACGCCGGCCGGCCTCAAATTTCACTGGGCGGTGGCGACGGTGCGGCGGCGCTATGCGGCGACGGAATTCGGAGCCGCTGAATGTGATCGCACGCCGATCTCGCCCGCTGCGATTGCACGCTCCTAGCGCCGCACCGCAGTTGCCGCGGTGCGCCGGCGGGCGCTATGATTGGCGAACACTCGCGGGCTGCCGGATGCGGTTCGAACAACAGGGGATTGCAAGGCTATGGAAGGCGCGCCACGGAAATGGCATCGCATATGGGCGGCACAAACGCGGCGCTGCCTGATCGCGTCCGCACCAGTCACCGTCGGCACCAACTCCACATCATCCGGCCAATCGGCCGGCAGCCATCGTACCCCGCACGCACAGCGGGCGTTCCCACCCAGCCTGCGACCGTGTCGCCGCGAAGGCGTCTGACATGCCGTCGCATTTGCCGCTGATCTCGCTGGTCATTACCACGTACAACCGCGTCGCGTTGCTGCGCGAGGCGCTGGCGAGCGTCGCTGCATCGAAGCTGGAGCATACCGCCGCCGACGTCGAAGTACTGGTCATCGACAACAACAGCAGCGACGGGACGTCCGCGGCGGTCGAAGCGGTCCGGCGCGCCGGCTACCGCTTCCCGCTGAAGTATGCCCGGGAGACACGCCAGGGGACGTCGTATGCACGCAATCGCGGCATTGCCATGGCACGGGGCTACTACATCGCATTCATGGACGACGACCAGCATATCGATGCGGCCTATCTCGAGAACGTTGCCCGCGCGTTCGCCGAAACCGGCGCGGCCTGTGTCGGCGGTCCGGTGCGCTACTACAACTACAACGCACGCGATATCCCGCATTGGTTGGCGCCGATCATCAAGTATATCGGCCAGTTGGACTGTGGCGACGCCCCGTTGATGATCGGCGAAGGCACCAGACGCCTTTCCGGCGGCAACATGGTGTTCACGCGCGAGGCACTGGCTGCAAACGGCGGGTTCGATACCCGTCTCGGCCATCACGGCGAGCGCCTCGGCGGCAACGAGGACTGGGAAATCCAGGACCGGCTCATCGCCGCCGGCCGGATCGTCGCTTATCACCCGGGACTCGTGCAGTACCACTATTTACGTCCGGAACGTTTCGACAAGCGCTACTGGCGACGACTTTACTTTTCCTACGGGCGCAGTCTGTACTTGCGCGGCGACTTTAGCGGCGCGCACAGGCTGTTCGGGGTACCGCGCTTTCTGTGGCGGGCACTGCTCGCGCGGGACTGCGCCGCCTGGATCCGCGCATGGCCGACGCTCGATTATCCAAAGATTTTTCTCCGCCAACTCGCCATCTGGCAGCGCCTCGGCAAGATCGCCGCGGCGCGTGCCGAGAGGCGCGAGCCGTTACGGCCTGCACAGGCCGGGCGCGCAACACGTGCGGACGGCAATTGAAGTGGCACTTTATTTCGCGGCAACAACAAAAGTATGAATACGGCTAAGCTTCTGTTCCGGGGCGCGGGGCTGAGAATCATGACGGTCGTCATAAGCGTCGCGAGCTCCTTCTTTCTCGCTCCGTTCGTCATCCATTCGCTCGGCGATCGCTGGTACGGTCTGTGGGTACTGGTCGGATCGTTCATCGGCTTCTACGGTCTGCTCGACTTCGGCATCTCGAGCGCCACGCAGCGCTATCTCGCTCACGCGCTGCCGCGCCGCGACCCCGACGAGTTGAATACTATCGTCGCGGCGTCACTGGCAATGTTTTGCGGCATTTCGCTGATTGCAGTCGTAATCACGCTGGGCGTCGTCGTGCTCGCGCCATTTTTCATCGCCGACCCGCAAAACCTGGCCACGTTTCGCGTAGTGAGTTTCATTCTCGGCCTCGACTTCGCAATCTCGCTGCCGTTCTATACGCAGCATGGCATCCTCGCCGCGAACCTGCGCTTCGACTACGCCAGTCTCATCCAGATCGGCAAGATTATTCTGCGCACCGCATTGTTTTTCTTTTTCCTTAGCATCGGTTACGGCATCGTATCGCTGGCGGTGCTGAGCCTGCTGGTGAACTTTTGCGGTTACGCCGCCGTCACGGCGCTCGCACACCGGATGGCGCCGTGGCTGCGGCTGCGGCGAAAGCATTTCGCGTACTCAAAGATGCGCGAGTTAATAGGCTTCGGCGTTTACACCTTCATTGGCCAGATTGCCGGCACGATCAAGTTCCGGCTCGACAACATCGTTATCGCCGGCACCATCGGCCTGGGGCCGGTGACGCATTTCAACATCGCGACCAAGCTCAACAACTACTTTTTCAACGCACTCGGCTCGCTGGTGCCGTCGTCGGCGAGCGTCTATGCCGGTTACCACGCGCGCGGCGAAATCCACCAGATTCGCGACAAGTTCCTTATCCTGGCGCGCATCAACACGATCCTCGGCATGCTCGGCGCCGGGGCCGTCCTGATCTTTGCGCGGCCGTTTATCGCACTGTGGGTCGGGCCGCAGTATCTCGACGCCTTCGTGCCGCTGGTAATCATCGTCCTCGGCCGCATTCCCAGCATTCTGCAGAGTCCGGCGGTCGGCGTCATATATGCAATGGCCAGACAAAAATTCACCGCCTACGTCAACCTCGGCGAGGCGCTTGTGAATCTGGCGCTGAGCCTGCTGCTGGTACACCGCTACGGTATCGTCGGCGTCGCGCTCGGCACCGCGATTCCAATGGTCGCGACACGCGTCACCATACAACCGGTCTACATCTGCAGCATCATGAACCTGCGGCTGTGGACCTATATCAAGGGCGTGGTGCCGCCGGCGCTGGTCGTGGTTCTGGCCCAGCTTCCGCTGGTGTACGCGGTCGACCACGTGGCGCTGCGCAGCTACTGGCAGATTGCCGCCTGGGCGACCGGCTATTACACGCCGCTGCTTGCCTTCTTCTATTTCGTAATGCTGACACCGAAAGAAAGGCAGTTGTTCGCCGAAGGGATGCCTACGCTGCGGCCGAAGAATCGCAAGCGCGTCATGCAGGCTCAGCAACATCGTCTGTAGCGGGCCGGCGGCGCATGGTTTTCGACCACTCCAATCTGCGCGCAATGCTTGACCCGCTGCTCGGCCCGGCGGCGGCACGCGCGGCACATGCGCGTGCATTGACGCGCAGGCCGACGATCGGCAAGGCGCTCGAAATCATCCGCGCACGCTGGCCGGAGGCCCGGAGCCGCTCCCGCGCAGCGCCGATCTTCATTCTCTCCGCAGGCTGGCGCAGCGGCTCGACATTCCTGCAACGCGCGATCATGGCACCGGGACGGGTCGTCATCTGGGGCGAACCGTACCGGCGCGCCGAACTGGTCGATTCGCTGGCGCGGCAGTTGACCGCCTTCACAAACCAATGGCCGGCAGACGATTATTTCGTCGACCGATTCAACACCCGCGGCTTCGAATCGCAGTGGACTGCCAACCTGTACCCGCCGCTGGCCGATTTTGTCTCGGCGCATGCAGCGTTCTTTGAGCGGGCTTTCGCGAAGCCGGCCGCGCGCCTGGGGTTCGCGCGCTGGGGCTTCAAGGAGATCGTGCTCGGTATCGACCACGCGCGCTATCTGAGGTGGCTGTTTCCGGAGGCACGCATCGTGTTTCTGTACCGCAATCCGTACGACGCTTACCGATCTTATCGGCGCTGGCGCAACTTTTACGAGCGCTGGCCCGCGGAGCCGGTGTTCACGCCGGCGCGTTACGGGTTGATGTGGCAGCGCCTGACGCGCGCATTCGTCGAACACAGCGAAGAAGTGAACGGCCTGCTGCTGCGCTACGAGGAACTAAAAACGGCCACGACGCGCAAGCGGCTTGCGGACTACCTCGACTGTCCCGTGGGCGATCCGCAAACGATTCGCCGCATAGGCGGCTCCGCGAGCGGCCAGAGCTACCTGCCGAAGAGCGAAACGCTGCTGCTCAAACGGCGGGTCGAGCCGCTTGCATCCGATCTGCGCTACCTCGGACCGTCGCGGTAGCAGGCGAACAGCATTCGCCCGAATTGCCCTTCGAAACGGCCGGCGCCGTCACCGTCCGGGCCGAGTCGCACGATATGCGTAAACGAAGTGTGCGCGCGCAGCCAGCGCTCGATGTAGCCGGCATCCCATTGCGCGAGCGACTGCCGGTACCAGCCTTCATGATTCTGCCCTGTATCCAGGAACAGCACCTTGCCGGTAGCGTCGTCGAGCAGGCGCGCGAATGCGGCGGCGCTCACTGCACCCTGCCCGCGCACAAGGTGGTGCAGGATGCTGAAACAACTGACGGCATCCCAGCGGCGCCGCTTCGCAGCGAGAAACGTGACTGCGTCGGCGCGGTGCAGGCGCGCGGCGGGCAAGCCGTACACAGTACGGCCGACGCGCAATGCTAGGGGGTCGCGTTCGACGCCGGCCGCGCCAAAACCGCACCCCAGCATGCGGTGTACGAACCATCCGTAACTGCACGCGACGTCGAGGTAGCTGGCGCCGGCACCGATGCCTCTGGCGTCGAGAAAATCCAGCATCTTGCGCAACCGATCGGTGCAGCGGCGCACGAGCACCCAGTCGCGGCGAATCTCGGGCGCGTCCACAGGTTGGTACAGTTCCTTCCTGCCATTGAGCCACAATACGTCGAGCAGCATCGTCTGCAGAGGCGTCATCACCTCCCCCGGCTCCAACTCGGCCAGAACCCGTTCGTCGCCGCGTACGGCCGCCATCGCCGCGCGATGATGTCCGTCGACTACCTGGTAGCAGTCCGAAAAACGAATCGCGCGCACGCGTAAGCGGCTGCCGGCCGGGCTCTGACCGCGCTGGTGAGGCAGGCTCGTTCCGGCACCGCGAAAGCAGTCGACAAAACGGCGGGCACCGGCTTCGATTTCGGACGGGCAGCGCGCGTCGAAATAGTGACCGAAAATTTCGATGTTGCGGGCCGCGTTGCGATAGTAAGCCGTTTGCTCGAAAACCGCCGGTGCGAAGATTGCGTCGCCTTGCTCGTGCCACGTACGCAATAGTTGCGCATGCGGCGATGCCGCGATCGGAGTGGAGGGGCGCAGCGGCTCCTCGACAAGCCGGGAGTAGCGCGCGGCGTCGAGGCCGCTGTCGCCGCCCATCAGCAGCTTGTCGACAGCGACGCGCACGAGCGGCCTGGGCGCGGGCGGCGCAGACGCCGTCAGACCAACGCGGCGGCGAATGCGGCGGCGCACGCCGCTGAACAACGCAACGTGCGCAGGCGCGCTCATTGCCGCGGTGCCGACTCGTGCAGGTAGCCGCAGGCCGAGGCCACCGGTTCAACCTGGTGCCTGAGCAGCGCGCGTTCTATCTTCGGAAGCCATTTCGGTACAGATCCCAATGCGTGCGCCGGCCGATCGATCCGCGGCAGATCGTGCGGGTGCGCGACCGGACAGTCGAGATATTCGTGCAGCATCTCGCCGGTTTCCGGCGCCGCGAGTTGCTCGTAGCGCAACAGCAGCCCACCGACCTGCGCGTGATGCGCAGCGTAATCTTCAGCTAGGCCGCGCCACAGCCGGCCGAAGGCCGTGGGCGTAAACACCGGCTCGGCCGGCCAGCTCTTGTACCACGCCGACCACTGTCGATAAGAACGGTAGCTGTCGTATGGATTGCGCATCAGGAACACGAACTTCGCCTGCGGAAACAACCACTTCAGGTAGTGCGCATGATCAACCCCAAGCGTCACTTCCTTGATGCCCCAACGCGTAACGTCCGCTCCCTCCGGCAGCCGCGCAAACAGGCATTCGAAAAACTGCACGTGCGCGTCGAGAAACGACTGCATCTCCGGGTAAAGGTTCGCGACCCACTGGCGACTGAGTTCGCTTCCGCCGAAGCCCTTGACGAACGAACCGTCGCCCGGGTTCTTGTACGTAATCGCGCGCACCTGCTTGCCGAGCGAATCGATGAGCGCGGAGTGCCGGTACGGCTCGCCCCACATAAAAACTTCGTTGCTGGCAAGAATCATCCGCTGCAGCAGCGTCGATCCAGACCGCCAGCCGGCGGAAAAAACAAATATGGGAGCCGCATCGCTCTTGCTCGCAAGCATCGGCCAGCGACTTGCGATGACGTCCAGTCCGGCCTTGATCGTGCGCGCATTCTCGAGATAGTAGCGGTGCAGACGGCGCGCGTGCCGCGGACCGATGAATGCCCGCAACAACACCCGCAGGTTGTCGCGCGGCGACAATTGCCGCGTCAGAGCGGTGATATTTTGCCCGGTCGCACTCATCGCCGCTGCGCTCCGTAGCCGCGGCGCGATTCGTAAATCATGCCCACCTCGCGCCACAACGCCAATTCTCGCTGAAAGCGCGTGGCCGAATCGCGTCTTGTACAGGCCCGCAGGTAGCAACTCATGTCTTCGGCGAACAGGCGCCACCACAGGTTGCGCGGTGCGCGCAAAACCCGGTTGGCACTCGCCCATCGATCTCCCGACATCAGGTAACGTGTGCGCCCGGCGTAAAAGTAGTGCTTGCGCCAGTAACGCTTGGTTCGCAATTGCGGCGTCAAATGGTAATGGTGCTGCACCAGGCCGGGGTGATATACGATTTTCTTGCCGAGCGCATGAAATCTGGCTTGCATGTCATACTCCTCGCCGGCCATCCGCTCCGACCCCGAACGTCCGAGGCGCGTATCGAATTCTCCGACTTCAAGCAGGTCGCGACGCACGAAGGCCATGTTGCCGCCCCACAATGGTTCGTCATGCGAACCGAGTATGCGCATCCGGTTACCAAGGTAACGCTGCCCGTGCACCTTGCTGAGCGGTACCAGCCAGTCGGGCAGCTGGTCGGCATTGCGATGAAAGATCGGCCCGCCGATGCAGGAGGCGCCCGTCTTTTCAAAGATCGGCGCGACGCGCGCCAGATAATTCGGATCTATTTCCTCGTCGTCGTCCATGAAGACGATGTAGCGCCCGCGCGCCTCGCGGACGCCGCGATTGCGCCCGTGCGAAAGTCCCTGCCGTACTTCACGCGCGTAGCGCAACTTAAACGGATAATCACGCCGCAAGCGGCCCACAACGTCGGGC
>DASSOO010000344.1:0-4766 GCA_035700455.1 Gammaproteobacteria bacterium | reverse complement strand
ACCGGCTTCGATCATCGGCAACCATGGTGGTACTACGGCAAAGTAATCTTTACCGCCCTGTTTCCGCTGGCATTCCTGTTTCCCGTCGGAGTCTGGCTGGCATTCAAACGCCTGCATCTCCGGCAATGGCGGCTGCCGCTCGTCTGGGCCTTGTGGACGTTGCTCTTCTTTTCGCTGTCGCAGTCGAAACAAGGCAAATACGTCTTGCCGGCGGCGCCGGCGATCGCCATACTCGCGCTTGCCGCACCGGAGTGTTTTTCGCGTGCGATCGATCCCCGGACGGTGCACACCTGGCTGCGGCGTATTGCCATGTTTGTTCTGCTTGTCTGGGCGGCGTTGGTTATCGTTGTGCTGCCTATAGCCGGCCCGCGTTTACTGAACATGCCGGCGTACCGGAAACTGCGGGCAGCGCTTGGCGCGCATCCCGCGCCGCTCGTAACATACTTATGGCCGCGTTCGATGGAGCTGTATGAACTCGGCGCGCCGCTGCCATATGTCCGGTCCGCACGAGCGCTTTATCTCGGCATCCATGACGGCCGCATCAAGCCGGGCGACTACGTTCTGGTCAATCGTGAGTACCTTCCCGGCGGACGCGCCGACGGCACCGATCAGCGACTGTCGCCTGCGCCCGCACTGCCTTATTTCGCGCGCGTCTTATCAGTAAAGGCGGAAGGCGAACTGATCCTCTACCGCGTGTCGCCGGGCGCGGACAAGCTGCCGATTCCGGCAACTCCCGAGCCGCCGCCGCACCACTGGTGGGAGCGATTCGATACCGACTGAACCACGGGCGCTCGATGTGCAGGATCTATAATTGCGCGAACTCCCTTAGCGCACCCGTGCGCGATAGCTCCCGTCGCGGCGGTAATCGAGGTAATCGGCCAGAATCACCGCGTGATCGAACGCGAGCTCCGGCGGCGCGGCCGGATCGATCGCGCGCCAGTCCTTGGCATCGTCCGCCGCCTTCGGCTCCCCGCCGGCGCGCGCTGCGAACACCACGCTGACCGTGTGGCCGCGCGGATCGCGCCCGGGCGCCGAGTAGCAGCCGATCAAGGCCTCCAGTTCCACATCGAGCCCCGTTTCCTCGCGCGCCTCGCGCACCGCCGCCGCCGCCAAGCTCTCGCCGACATCGACAAAGCCGCCGGGCAATGCCCAGCCGTAAGGCTCATTGAGGCGTTCGATCAGCACAATCGGCATCTCAGGGCGATCGGTGAGCGTAACCACAAGATCAACGGCAATTAGCGGCGTTTCCGGGCGAGGCACGGTGAGAACTCCTATTTCGTTCGATCTTATCATCATCGCGTCAGCACCGGCGACTGCACCTGTGAAACCTTCCACAACTTTGGTAGTGCTGCTATATTCACCACGACACCGTTATGGGGGTGCGACGTTAACACCATGCATTGCCGGACAAGACGACCATCCTGGAGTAATCCATGAATTTATGGGACACCTGCCATGCTGCATCCCACACAACATTGGGGCTGCTCACATTCGTCGCAATTGCTATACAACTGGCAGGCTGTGCCGCCGTGCCGAATTCTTCGCCGGCATCAGCGACCTCAGAGCGAGGCGAAGTCCATGGAGAGGTGGCGTTGACTTATATCGTCGACATCCATGGGGAAGCGCATAACATCACCATTATGCACGCTGAACCACCGGGCCTTTTTGACCAAAGCGCAATTGACGCCGTGAAGCATTCCCGATTCAAGCCGAAGTATGCGCGCGGGAAATTGACGCCCTATCGAGCGAAGGCAACTTATAAATATGTGCTACATGCCCCGCCTGCCACGCGCACCGATCATCCGAATTCAGCAATCGCGGTCGTTGCGCTGATAAAACCGAAATACCCGCTGGCCATGCGGAAACAGTGCCTTACCGGCAGTGTCCATTTACAGTTCGTTGTGAACATCGCTGGTCGGGCAAGAGACATCGAAATCGTCGGCGGGAAACGCGCGGAATTGTTTGCTAAAAGCGCACGCGCAGCGCTGGCGGGATCCTATTTCATGCCTAGATACGTTGATGGGCATCCAGTCGCGTCGCCTGCTGAGTATACATACCATTTTCCCGAACGAAGCGCGGGCGACGACTCCACTGGCGATATAGCGGCGATACCGACTTTGCCTGTAACACCACGCTACCCAACCAATGCCCAACTTCGTCAAATCTCCGGCATGGTACAGCTAGAGTTTTCCATCGGCGTGGACGGTCGCGCGTCGAATGTCTCAGTTGTTTCATCTGAACCAAAGGGTATTTTTGATGCAAGCGCAATCGATGCTTTGACGAAGTCGCGATTTTTACCTGAATGCAAAAATGGGCATCCCGTCGCGGCTGATCGCGCCACGTTCACATACCTATTCACTATGTTTAATTGATGCAGCGTTTACAGCGACCGGACCCGGGGCTGATATAATCGCTCTTTCCCCAAGGAGGCGCGCCGTGGACCAGTCATTCCTCGATCACCTCAGCGACGACCTGCAATCCCTCAAAGAAGAAGGTCTCTATAAGCAGGAGCGGGTGATCACGACGCCGCAGCGGGCGGCGATTCGCACCACGGCCGGCAAGGAAGTCATCAACCTGTGCGCCAACAACTACCTTGGCCTGGCCAGCCATCCGGAGCTGATCAAGGCGGCGCACGCGGCGCTGGACGAGCACGGCTTCGGCATGTCGTCGGTGCGCTTCATCTGCGGCACGCAGGACGTGCACAAGGAGCTCGAAGCGCGCATGAGCCGCTTCCTCGGCACCGAGGACACGATCCTTTACTCCTCCTGTTTCGACGCCAACGGCGGCCTGTTCGAGACACTCCTCGACGAGAATGACGCGATCATCAGCGACTCGCTCAACCACGCGAGCATCATCGACGGCGTGCGCCTGTGCAAGGCGCAGCGCTTCCGCTACCAGAACAATGACATGGATGAACTGGAAGCCAAGCTGCAGGAAGCCGGAAGCTGCCGCTACAAGCTGATCTCCACCGACGGCGTGTTTTCGATGGACGGCGTCATCGCCAATCTTGCAGCGATCTGCGACCTCGCCGAGAGTTATGGCGCACTGGTGATGGTCGACGACTCGCATGCGACCGGCTTCATCGGCAAGACCGGGCGCGGCAGCCACGAGTACCGCGATGTTATAGGCCGTGTCGACATCATCACCAGCACGCTCGGCAAGGCACTCGGCGGCGCATCGGGCGGCTTCACGTCCGGGCGCAAGGAGATCGTCGCGTGGCTCAGGCAACGCTCGCGGCCGTACCTGTTCTCGAACACGCTGATGCCGGCGATCGCCGCGACGACGCTGCGGGTACTCGACATGCTCGAAGGCGGCTCGGAACTGCGCGACAAGCTGCACGACAACAGCAGCTACTTCCGCGCCGGTCTTACCGACCTTGGCTTCGACCTGGTGCCGGGCGAACATCCGATCATTCCGGTGATGCTAGGCGACGCGAAGCTGGCGACGACAATGGCCGACCGACTGCTCGACGAAGGTGTTTACGTCATCGGCTTCTCGTTCCCGGTGGTACCGCGAGGTGCGGCGCGCATCCGGACGCAGATGTCGGCAGCTCTCGAACGCGAGCATCTTGATCGGGCGCTTACCGCGTTCTCGAAAGTAGGTAAGGAACTTGGCGTAATTCAATGAAAAATAATATTAATTAAGAAATTCTGGCAAAGCCCGCCTGCACTCCCTTGGGCAACCCTGACAAGTAAGGTGGCCGGCATCAAAGCCGATGCCCTGCCCATCAAGACGAATTATTGAAGGAACTAAATGAAAGCTCTCGTCAAAGCCAAGGCGGCCGAAGGTATCTGGATGCAGGACATGCCGGTACCGAAGGTCGGTCACAACGATGTGTTGATCAAGATTCGGCGCACCGCGATCTGCGGCACCGACATCCACATTTACAACTGGGACGAGTGGGCTCAGAAGACAATCCCCGTACCGATGACGGTCGGCCACGAATTCGTCGGGGAAATCGTCGAGCTCGGCGGCGAGGTGCAAGGTCTGACGGTCGGCCAGCGAGTCTCCGGCGAAGGCCACATCACCTGCGGGCACTGCCGCAACTGCCGCGCCGGACGCCGCCACCTGTGCCCGAATACCCAGGGCGTCGGCGTCAACCGGCCCGGTTGCTTCGCGGAATATTTGTCGATTCCCGCCGTCAACGTGTTTCCGCTACCGGACGAAATTCCGGACGAAATCGCCGCGTTCCTGGATCCGCTCGGCAACGCCACCCATACGGCGCTGTCGTTCGATCTCATCGGCGAGGACGTGTTGATCACCGGCGCCGGCCCGATCGGCTGCATGGCAGCGGCGATCGCCCGCCACGCCGGCGCACGCTACGTCGTCGTCACCGACGTCAACGACTACCGTCTCGACCTCGCGCGCAAGATGGGCGCCGACCGCGTCGTCAACGTCGGCCGCGACAAGCTGCGCGACACGATGCGCGAGCTCGGCATGCGCGAAGGTTTCGACGTCGGCCTGGAAATGTCCGGCAATCCGCAGGCGCTGCGGCAACTGCTGGAAACAATGCGCCATGGCGGCAATGTCGCGCTGCTCGGCATCCCCCCCGGCGACACGGCGATCGACTGGAACCAGGTGATCTTCAAGGGCCTGGTGATCAAGGGCGTCTATGGCCGCGAGATGTTCGAGACCTGGTACAAGATGATCGCCATGCTGCAATCGGGCCTCAACGTCAGGAAGGTCATCACCCATCGCATGAAAGCCGCCGATTTCGCCCAAGGTTTCGCCCTGATGAAACAGGGTTCCTGCGGCAAGGTGGTTCT
>DASSOO010000343.1:0-13952 GCA_035700455.1 Gammaproteobacteria bacterium | reverse complement strand
GGCGACGCCATCGGCCACGGCGACCTCGTACGGCGGCCGCCAGTTGTCGTCGGTTGTCGTCGTTTGGACGCCGCCATCGACGAAGTCCGCACGCTGATCGACCCGGCTGAACTCGGGCACCCACGGCCCTTCGGGGCGCTCTGATTGAGCCAGCAGGCGGCGGTAAACGCGCGCTTCCAAATGCACACGCTCAATTCCACGCAGCACCTTGGTCCCGCCCATCGCCGCAATCGCCGCGTCCAGCTCGTGCGCGGCGCGCGCGGGCACGGGCGCGGCCGGCGCGGCGGCATAAAGCACGCTCGTTATGCCGGCAAGCAGCCAGCCGCAGACGCGCGCACCGCAGAATCGGCTCATGTTTCCATCCTCGGGGGTTTTGGTTGAAAATAAGCTCCGCCTTGTGCCCCAAGCTTAGCCGCCGCACCGTGCGGATGCCTGATGAAATGCCGAGGTTTTGCTGACAAAACCCTGACGGCGCCGATCCAACCCAGCTAAAGCACCGCCTTTTGCCGCAGATGAGTACGTCGATCTTTTCCCGGCCCGCCGCAAGTGGGGATACCGCGCCGCCCGGCGCGATGCGCATGCTGGGCGGCTGGCAGCTCGAGCCGACCTTCAACCGTCTGACGCGTGATGGAACCGAGGTGCAGTTGGAACCGCGCACGATGCAGGTGCTGGCGTGCCTGATCGATGCGGCCGGCGAGCCGGTGACGCGGGCGACGCTGATGCAAACCGTATGGGGTCACGAATACGTTACCGAAGACGCACTCAACCGCGCGGTGTCGCGGCTGCGCAAGGCGCTGACAGCCGAGCTCGGTGCGGTCGCGACGATCGAAACTATTCCCAAGGTCGGTTACCGGCTGCGTGCGGCATCACTGCATGCCGATCAGAACCGTGCGCAACCATCGCGTCGGCGCTGGCCGTGGCTGGCGGCGGTCGCGGGGGTCGTTTTTGCGTCGGTCGCGGCGGCGTACTACGTCAGCCGTCCCGCGGCGCTGTTCGGCGGCGAGCCGATCCGCGTCACGCCGCTGACCACGTTGCCGGGCAGCGAAATCAGCCCCGCAATCTCGCCCGACGGCGGCCGGGTCGCTTTCGCCTGGCGGCGCGACACGGCCGCGCCGTGGCGGATTTACGTGCGGGCGCTGGACAGCGGCGCCATGCTCCAGGTCAGTGCCGGCCCAGGCAACGACACCTACCCCGCGTGGTCGCCGGACGGCAGTCACATCGCCTTCGTGCGCCGCACCGCCGGTAGCTGCGACGTCTACATCGTCTCTGCGCTTGGCGGTACGCCGCGGAAACTTACGGACTGTAACTCGAATTTTTCCGGTGCGCCCGCGTGGGCGCCATCCGGCAAGGCGCTGGTGATCAACGTGCCGGGGCAGCGCGGCCTCGCCTGGTTTCCCCTCAATGGCAGTGCAGCGCGCACGCTGACGCATCCGCCCACGGTCGCCCTTGGCGATCGCGACGCGGTGTTCTCGCCGGACGGCAAGCAGATTGCATTCGTCCGTGAGCGTGCGACGGATGTGAGCGATGTGTTTGTCGTACCGGCCGGCGGCAGCCGGGCGCGGCGACTTACGCACGACAACCTTTCCATTGCCGGCATCACCTGGAGCGCGGACGGGCGCCAGATCATTTTCGCCTCGAACCGCGGCGGCCTGTTCGCGTTGTGGCGCGTGAGCGCGGACGGCGGCACGCCGGTGCGCCTGCCGGTATCCAACGGCAACGCCGACATGCCGGTGATGAGCCGCGACGGCAATCGCCTGATCTACGGCACCTGCACCTGCCAGATCGACCTGTTCACGCTCAACCTGAACGCGCCCGCGGAAGCGCCACGCCAACTGACCGCTGCGACCCGCTGGGACTGGCGCGCGCAGGCATCGCCCGACGGTACACGCATCGCGTTCGCGTCGGATCGCAGCGGAGCAACCGAAATCTGGGCGGCTGACCGCAACGGCAGCCACGCCCTGCGATTAACCAATTTCGGCGGACCATACACCGGAGATCCGGCGTGGCTGCCCGGCGGCGCGGCGCTTGTGTTCGATACCTCCGCCGTCGGCGGCAACTTCGATATCTACCGGATCGGGGCGAATGGCGGCCATCCGCAACGGCTGACGACGAACGCCGCCGAGGATCGCTTTCCGCACCCTTCAGCCGACGGCCGCTGGATTTATTTCTCTTCCCGCCGCACCGGGCGCTGGGAGACCTGGCGGATTCCGGCCGCCGGCGGCACCGCCGTGCAGGTCACCCGCGATGGCGCTTACTTCGCGATGCCGGCGGCAGACGACACGCTCTATTTTTCGCGTGCCGGCACGGCCGGTATCTGGCAGCAGGCGCCGGGCCACGCGCCGCGACTGGTCGTGACCGATTTGCGGCCCGGCGACGCGATCGACTGGACGCTCGCCGGCGGCCGGCTGTGGTATGTGCAGCGCGACGCACGCGACCGGCCGATGCTCGCCGCATACACGATCGCGACCGGCAAGACGCGCACGCTGGCATCGCTGCCGGCGACGCTCGCTTTCGATTCCGGCTTGTCCGTCACGCCAGACGGGCGGCTCCTGTTCGCGGACACCGTCCGGCTCGGCGCCGACCTGATGCTGGTCAGCCGGCAATAAACCGCCGTGCAGCGCCCGGCAATGTCCGTGCTAGCATAACCGCCGGCCCGCAGCCCCAGAGGGAATAACATGAAATCACGGCCGTCTTCCCGCCTGCTCGTGCCGCTCGCCGGCGCGCTGCTTCTTACCGGCGCGTTGGCGCAAGCCGCGCCGCCAAAGCCGAAGTACCCGAACTACCCCGGCGAAATACCGGCACACTTCAAGCCGGTGACAAAGAGCTTCGATTACGTGCGGCGCGTTGTCGACATTCCGATGCGCGACGGCGTCAAGCTGCACACGATCATCGTGGTGCCGAAATGTGCGAAGCATGCCGGCATTCTGCTCACGCGCACGCCTTACAACGCCGAAAAGATGACGAGCCGGACCGAAAGCGGCCATCTCGAACCGCTGCTCCACGGCTACGACAACGTCGCCGACATCATCGCCGAGGACTGCTACATCCGCGTCGTGCAGGACGTGCGCGGCAAGTACGGCTCCGAGGGCGGCTACGTGATGAACCGGCCACTGCACGGCCCGCTCAACCCGACGCCGGTGGACGACTCAACCGACGCGTACGACACGATCGCCTGGCTCGTCAAACACGTGCCGGAAAGCAACGGCAAGGTCGGCATCATCGGCATTTCCTACGACGGCTTCGAGCCGCTGATGGCACTGGTGCATCCGAACCCGGCACTCAAGGTCGCGGTGCCGATGAATCCGATGGTCGACGGCTGGATGGGCGACGACTGGTTTCACTACGGCGCATTCCGCCAGCAGATGCTGCCGTATATATACGAGCAGGAAACGAGCCGCGACAGTCACATCAAATGGTGGAGTAACGTACACAGCGATTACGACTTTTATATGCGCGCAGGTTCCGCCGGCGAAGTTGCGCGCAGCCACGGCATGCGGCAGGTCGGCTTCTGGCGCAAACTGCTGGCGCACCCGGCCTACGATGCGTTCTGGCAGAACCAGGCAATGGACAAGATTCTCGCGAAGCAGCCGCTGACAGTGCCGACGATGGTGGTAGGCGGCCTGTGGGATCAGGAAGACATCTATGGTGCGCTGGCGGTGTATCGCGCAATCGAGCCGAAAGACGCGCACAACGATATGGTTTATCTCGCCGTCGGGCCGTGGTATCACGGCCAGGAACTCGGCGACGGCAGCCACCTGGGGCCGATCCGGTTTGGCAGCGATACCGGCAAGTATTTCCGCGAGCACGTGCTGCGACCGTTCCTCGCGCAGTACCTGAAAGACGATGCACCGAAGGCAGACATCTCGCCGGTGACAATATTCGCGACCGGCGTCGATCGCTGGGAACACCTCGACGCGTGGCCGGCCGGCTGCGCCGAAGGCTGCCGGATTAAGCCGACCCCGTTGTACCTCGAGCCGCACGATATGCTCGGCTTCAATGCGCCGCACAAGGTCGGCAGCGGCTACGATCAGTACATTTCGGATCCGGCCAAGCCGGTGACGTATCGCCAGCGCCCGATTCACCCGCGCAGTTCGCCCGAGAGCACCTGGCATCAATGGCTCGTGGACGATCAGCGTTTCGCGGCCGGGCGGCCGGACGTGCTCACCTATGAAACCGGCGTGCTTACGGAACCGGTCAAGATCAGCGGCCGGCCGATCGTGCACCTCGTGGCCTCCACCAGCGGCACCGACAGCGACTGGGTCGTCAAGCTGATCGATGTCTATCCCGACGAGGTCGCGGCGCGGCCCGACATGGGCGGCTACCAGTTGGCCGTGGCGATGGACATCTTTCGCGGCCGCTATCGCGAAAGCTTCAGCAAGCCCGAGCCGATCGAATCGAACGCCCCGCTGCTTTACCAGTTCGCGCTGCCTGCGGCGAACCACGTGTTTCTGCCGGGCCACCGCATCATGGTGCAGGTCCAGTCAAGCTGGTTCCCGCTCTACGACCGCAATCCGCAGAAGTTCGTGCCGAACATCATGCTGGCGAAGCCCGCCGATTTCATCAAGGCGACGCAGCGCGTCTATCGCGAGCCCGGGCACGCAAGTTACATCGAGTTGCCGCTGGTGATTTCAACAAACAGGAAGTAGAAACCGCGATCGGGCGATCGCTCCTGCAACAGAAGCGCCATCCGCGTTCCGCTGCAGGATCGATCTCCAGATCTCAATTTCACCCGCCTGGCTGCAGGTGGCAGCCGCCTTACCTTGGCGGCGTCTGATCCTGGTCCTCGCCAGTTTCCGCCTGTTTGAGTTGCATCTGCATTTTCTTCTGCGCGGCGCTGAGCTTGCCCTGGACCTGCTTTGCCTTGTTTACATCCTTGACGTAACCGTCGAACACCGACTTCTTCGCCGCGATCGACTTGGTTGTGCTCTGTGAGTCGTTGCCGGAACTGCACGCACCGAGACCCAGCAGCAAAGCGCAAGCCGCGACCGTAAAAACGCTTTTCATGACATGTCTCCCCATGTTTTCGTTGCGGATGCCGTTAACTCAACGCCACAGCAATTCGTGCGTCATCCGCCGGCGACAGCTTGGGCCTGCGCAACCGCCGCGGCAAGTTTCTCCTCGCCCGCCCGCGCCTCGCGTTTCAGCTCCTTGAACACCGCGTACTGCGCCCTGGTCGGCGCGACACGCGCCATACCGACGCCGGTACCGAGGTATTCCAGGCGGCTGTGCAGCTTCGCCTCGTACAGCAGATCGCCTTCGCTCGAATGGATGTGCAGTTGCACGACATTGTCGATGGCCTCGTTGAGCGCGGCGAGCGCCTGGTTCGCCTGCGCATTGCCGGTACCGTTCCTGTCGATCGCGGCCTCGAGCTGATCGCGCGCCGCCAATGCATTGTTGATGTCGCGGTCGAGTTCGTTGAGCGCGTCCTGGACCTGCTGCTGCAAATCGAAGCGCGCCTTGAGATCGGCCTCGCGGGTGTCGAGGCGCGGGTCGAGCGCGATCCTGAAACTCTGCCGGGTCTTGTGCCCGCCGTAGTCGAGCACGACATGATAGATGCCCGGCATCGCTTCCGGCCCCTTCACCGAGGCTTCGAGCCCGCCGGCCGGTTCTGGCGGATAAAAGTTCTTCACCGCGATCGCGTCCGGGTAATGCAAATCCCACTGGAATTTGTTCATGCCCGGTTCGATGGCGGTGTGCTTGCGCATGGCTTTCGCCCTGCGCTGCGCCGGCGTCAGTTCCTCGTTGTTTTTCTTTTCATGCCTGGCCTTGGCCGGTTTCAAGTGCAGGTTGAAGCTGCGCACCAGCTTGCCGCCGGCATCGGTAAACTCGAGTTTGACCGGCGTCTTGCCGTCGTAGCTCTCCGGCACGTGGAAAAACACGGTCGCACCGAACGGCGGATTCTCACCGCTGTTGCCGTCGCTTCCATAGCTGTAGCTGCCATAGGACGCCGTAAGCCACGCGGTTTCCGGCGCGAATAATGCCGGTGCACCGGCATCGACCTGCGGATGGCGCGTCATCTGTTCGAGCAGTTTCAGGTTGTCCAGCACCCAGAACGCGCGGCCGTGCGTCGCCACCACGACGTCGCCCTGGCGCGCATTGAACGCGATACCGCGCACCTGTGCGTGCGGCAGGTTGAGCGTCAGCGGCTGCCAACGCGAACCGCCGTCGAAACTCGCGTAGATCGTGTTCTTTGCGCCGAGCAGCAGCAGGTTCGGATCGTTCGGGTCCTGCTTGATGTCGAACACGTACTCGTCGGCCGGCAGCCCGTCGGTCATCGCGCTCCAGTGGCGGCCGTAGTCGGTCGTCTTGTAAACGTAGGGCTTGTAGTCGTCGTACATGTAGCGGCGCGCGGCAAGATACGCGGTGCCCTTGGTCGTGTGCGACGGCTGGATCGCACTGATGTGCGACCATTTCGGCAGCTCCGGCGGGCGCACCGCTTGCCAGTGTTTACCGCCGTCGGTGGTGACGTGCACGAGGCCATCGCTGGAACCGGCCCAGATGAGCTTGCTGTCGAGCGGCGATACCGCCAGCGCCGAAATCCACGGATAAATTTCCGCACCGGACTGGTCGAGATCGATCGGACCGCCGCTCGGCGCCTCTGTGCGCACATCGTTGCGCGTGAGGTCAGGGCTGATCGTGTTCCAGGTGCGGCCATAGTCGTCGCTGGTCATCACGTACTGCGCGCCGACCAGCAATTGCTTCGGATTGACCGGCGAGAACAGGATCGGATGTGTCCACGCGAAGCGGAACAGCAATTCGTTGGATGCCGCACCGTCCTTGTAGTCCGGCCATGGGCTCACGCTCTGGTACTGCTCCGTCGCCAGGTTGTACTTGACGAAAATGCTGTAGTAACCGCTGCCGTACGTGATGTTCGGGTTGCCCGGCTGCGGCACAACCCAGGTACTTTCGCCGAACGCGACCGCCTGCCATGAAGACAGCGGAATACCGCCGTTCGCGGTCGCGCTTGGCCCTTCGAACGATCCTTCGTCCTGCTGCGCACCGTAGATGTGGAACGGAAACTGGTCGTCGAGATTGACGTGATAGAACTGTCCGGTCGGCTGGTTGTCGATACTGCTCCAGCTCTTGCCGCCGTCGGTGGACACTGTCGCGCCGCCGTCGTTGCCTTCGAGCAGAATGTCGGTGTTGTTCGGATTGACCCAGACGACGTGATGGTCGCCGTGCGGAATCGTCCTGGTTTCTTCGAAGGTCTTGCCGCCGTCGTGCGACACGTACAGCGTGTCCACCTGCGGCATGTAAACCGTGTTCGGGTCCTTCGGGTCGACGAAAATCTTCATGTAGTAAAACGCGCGCTGGCGCAGCTTCATTTCGTCGTTGACGCGCTTGAACGTTTTGCCGCCGTCATCGGAGCGGAACACGCCGCCTTCGCGCGCCTGGATGATGGTGTAGACGACATCGGGATTGCTCGGCGCGACGGCAACGCCGATCTTGCCGAGCAGGCTGTGCGGCAGCCCGGCATGGTCGGAAATATTCGTCCAGTGCGCGCCGCCGTCGGTGGTCTTGTACAGGCCGCTGCCCGGGCCGCCGCTGGTAAGCTTCCACGGAGTGCGTTGGGCCTGCCATGCCGCCGCATACAGCACCTGCGGATCCTTCGGATCCATCGACAGGTCGACGATGCCGGTCTTGTCGTTGACGAACAGAATCTTTTTCCAGGTCTTGCCGCCGTCGGTCGTCTTGAACACGCCGCGGTGCGGACCGGCGACGAACACGTGGCCGAGCGACGAGGCATAAACAGTGTCCGGGTGCTTCGGGTCGATCGCAAGGTCGCTGATCGTGCGCGTGTCGCGCAGCCCGGCGTACGTCCAGGTCTTGCCGGCGTCGTCAGAGCGGTATACGCCGTCGCCGGTGATCATGTCGCTGCGGATGTCGCTCTCGCCGGTGCCGGCGTAAATGATCTTGTCGTTTGACGGCGCGACCGCGAGCGCGCCGATGCTGTCGCTCGCGCTCGGCCAGCCGTCGGAGATGTTCTCCCAGCTCAGGCCGTAATTGGTGCTCTTCCAGACGCCGCCGTCGACCGCGCCCATGTAAAACAGGTTCGGTTCGTCGGGCACACCGGCGACAGCGACCACGCGGCCGCCGATATACGGCCCGACGCTGCGCCACTGGAGTTTCGAGAGTAAAGTCTGGGTAGAAACAGGTGCGGCGTACGCCACCGGCACCACCGGCGCGGCGGCGATCAGCGCCGACGCGAGGAAATTGATCGCCCGGGAATGCTTCTTCATTTTTCGGCTCCTTTGCCTCGCGAACACCTGCGGCTACAACCACGGCAGCCGAAGTAAGATAGCACCGGCGCGGTCCCGTCCCAAGCCGGTGCCGCGGATGAGCGACGGAACCACATGCCAGCCCTCGTCTACCTCGTCCTCGGAGTCCATCTCGCGATCATTGCCTTCAACGTCGCGGGACTGGTACTGATCCCGCTCGGCGCATGGCGGCGCTGGCAGTGGGTACGCGGCTTCTGGTGGCGGCTCGCGCATCTTGTGATTCTCGCGATCGTTGCCATCCAGGCGCTTGCCGGGCGCGCCTGCGTGCTCACCCTGTGGCAAGCCGCATTGCAAGGCGACGGCGCGCCGCAGCCGTTGATCGCCGGCTGGATCAACCGGTTGATCTACTGGCCGCTGCCGATATGGTTCTTCGCCGCACTTTACGTCGTCGTGTGGATTTACGTGCTGGTACTTTGGTGGCGAGTGCCGCCTCGGTTGCCATGGCGCCGTTCCGGGCGCTGAGGTAAGGTTGCCGGCCAACAATACTTATTCACACCGGCAGGGAGGGAGAAGCACCGTGAAGCGGCAGTACGCGGCCGGCGCCGCCATTGGATGCATCTGGTTTCTGGTAACCGGCGCGGCGGTACAAATAGCGCACCCGCACGCGGTTGCGGCCACCGCCTTCAGCACCTATTTGCGCGGCCCCGGCAGCGGCTGGCTGCAAGCGGCGTATTACATCTTCGCGGTCGGGCTCGTGCTGCTGGCGTTGCGCCTGTCGGCGGATCGGCGCGTGCGTGAAGCCGTCGCCGCGGCCTTGGTCTTCATCGCCGCCTGTGCGATGGTGCTGGTCGCCTACACGTACACGCGCTGGCCATTGCCCAGCGATCCGTCCCTCGCCACGCGCGAGACGATTCACAGGCTGAGTGCGCTGATCGCCTTCGCCGGCATTACCATCACGATGTTTCTGATGACGCCGTTGCTCTGGCGCGGCCGCGCCCGGCAGGTTGTCCTGGCACTGGCAATCGCCCTGCTGCTTGAGGAACTCGTCACCGCTCTCGCTCCACGGCTTGGGATCGGCGATCACGGCGCACTCGAAAAAGTCGCGATTGCTGGGCTTGTGCTCTGGCTGATCGCGGCGACGGTTCGCCTCACCTTCGAAGATGCGCGGCTTCGCCGACGCGAACTCTCAGGCTCCTGGCGCGTTTCGTGAGTCCCTGCGACTGCAGTCACCAATGAAATTCCTGCAGATACCGAACCGCACCGCCTCCACGGGAATCACGATCAAGCCAACTGCCTGCCTCTCCGCACCGCCAGCGCCTGTTCCGCCGCCGCTATGCCCGTGAGATACGCGCCGTGGGCAGTGGAGTAATCGCTTGTCGAGCAGGCTTCGCCGGCAAAGAACAAGCGCTCGTCGACCGGCGCTGCGAGTACGGCGCGGCAATCCGCTTTCCCCGGGACCGCGTGCGAGTATGAGCCGCGCGCATACGGGTCTGTGCCCCAGCACTGTATTCCGATCGGCTTGATCCGCTTGGCGAAGCCGCTGCCGAGCAAGTCCGTCAGCTCGGTTCGCGCAAAGTCGAAGAACGCGTCCTTGCCGCCCTTCTCCAGTTCCTGCACCAGGCTGCCGCCGAAGTAGGCTTCGATCAGCGGCCTGCCGAACGGCCGCACGTGATAGGCGGCGGTGCGGGTGCGGTCGATATGCGGCGAAAGGCGTCCCTCCGGTTCGAATTCGTCGGCATCGGCCAATGACAGAAACAGCTTGTCATCGAAACCGAGCGGCAGGTTCATCGCCGCTTCGACCTTTTCCGGCAGTGCCGGCGAAAACAAACCCTCGGCGATCAAATTGGTTGGCAAGGTAATGATGACGATATCGGCGGTAACTTCACCGCGCGCCGTTTCCAGTTTCAGCCGCCGGCCGGAATGATCGATGCGTCGTACCGGGCACTCAAGCGCCACCCGCAAAGATGCGCCGTACGCAGCGACGACTGCGCCGTAGCCTTCGACCACCCGCCAGTTCACACCGCTGTCGGCGTAGCGCGAATGATCGCGCGCGGAAATCCAGTCCAGTTCGGCCCCGCTCATGTAAGTGGCGACTGCATCGATCAGGCCGTTCCAACGAGAGGACGGATCCAGTAACGCCGACGCCGGACAATCCGGTTCGCTGTCGGGGAAAGATATAACACGCTCGAGGAATTGCTCGAAAGCTTGCCGAAATGCGGCCTGGTCGGACGGTGGGAAGCCGATCGGCAGCGCCGGCCGCAGCCACGGCGGCGACGTGAAGTCGATGTGGCGACCCTGGGCTTCGGCGATGGCGCGCCACGGATTGCGGTCGGCCGAATGCAACCAGCCGCAGCCCATATCGAGCGGCAGCCCGGTCGGCGAAACGACCGTCCAGGCCCGCCCTCCAAGCCGCCGCCGCGCTTCCAGCAGCAGGCAGTCCACGCCGGCGTCCCGCAGCCGACAGGCGGCGGCGATCCCCGCAGCCCCGGCGCCGACAATCGCCGCTTCTAAGTCGTCGCTGACCATCGTCTTTCCCGGCTGTCCTTCCGCGGACCAGATGGATCCGCGAAGAAATACTATGGCATGTCGCGCGATCAGGCGCCCATTGCCGGCATTCCCGGTCGTCCGGGACGATCGTCGCGCGGGGCGGCCACACAGCCGCCTAGCCATCGCATTCATGCCCCCCTCACGGTAAACTGTGCATCTTCCCCGGGATTTATCGGACAAGGCTGATGTCAAGAAATTACCTGTTCACCTCGGAATCGGTGTCGGAAGGCCATCCCGACAAGGTGGCCGACCAGATTTCGGATGCGGTGCTGGACCAGATCCTGCGCCAGGATGCGCATGCGCGGGTGGCCTGCGAGACGCTGGTGAAGACCGGCATGGTCATCGTCGCGGGCGAGATCGGCACTACCGCCTGGGTGGACCTCGAGGAAGTCGTGCGGCCGATCATCCGCCACATCGGCTACCGCGCCGAGATGGGTTTCGACTGGGAAACCTGTGCGGTCCTGAATGCGATCGGCAAGCAGTCGCCGGACATCGCGCAGGGCGTCGACCGCGCCACGCCGGAAGACCAGGGCGCCGGCGACCAGGGCCTGATGTTCGGCTACGCCAGCAACGAGACTGACGTACTGATGCCCGCCCCGATCACCTATGCTCACCGCCTCGTGCAGCGCCAGGCCGAAGTGCGCCGGGCCGGCAAGCTGCCGTGGCTGCGGCCGGACGCGAAGAGCCAGGTGACGTTCCGCTACGAGGACGACCGGCCGGCCGGCATCAACGCCGTCGTGCTGTCGACGCAGCATTCGCCGGACGTCGACCAGAAGACGCTGACCGAAGCGGTGATGGAAGAGATCATCAAGCCGGTGCTGCCGGCCGGGTGGGTCGACGGCAAAACGCAATATCACATCAACCCGACAGGCCGCTTCGTCATCGGCGGACCGGTCGGCGACTGCGGCCTCACCGGGCGCAAGATCATCGTCGACACCTACGGCGGCATGGCGCGCCACGGTGGCGGCGCGTTCTCCGGCAAGGACCCGTCGAAGGTCGATCGCTCGGCGGCCTACGCGATGCGCTACGTCGCCAAGAACATCGTCGCCGCCGGCCTCGCGGAGCGCTGCGAGTTGCAGGTGTCATACGCGATCGGCGTCGCCGAGCCGACCTCGGTCACCGTCGAAACCTTTGGCACCGGAAAGGTCGACGAGAAGCGCCTGACGCAACTGGTGCGCGAGCACTTTGATCTCCGCCCCTACGGTATCCTCAAGATGCTCGACCTGGTGCGGCCGATTTACCAGCCGACCGCCGCATACGGCCACTTCGGCCGCGAGGACGAAGGCTTTACCTGGGAAAACACCGATCGTGCCGATGAACTGCGCGAGGCGGCGGGGCTGAAGGCAGCGGCGATGGCATAATTTTTTACAGGAAGCCCTGAATGCTCCATTCCCGCACAGGCGAAATCCGGAACGAAGATGGATGCCGCTTTTGCGGGAATGACAAGATTTAGGGCTCTTCCGTTTTCCACGCTTCGAGGAGCGCTGCAACAAGCACAGACTTGTCAGGCTCGAGGGGTGGAGCACAACTTCCAACGGCGCTCGTTCAACGTTACAGGAGTCACACGATGAACGCAGTCGCAGACAACCAATTCACTGACTACAAGGTCGCCGATCTTTCGCTTGCGAGCTGGGGCCGCAAAGAAATCGCGATCGCCGAAACCGAGATGCCGGGCCTGATGGCGGTGCGGCGCGAGTATGCCGACGCGCAACCGCTCAAGGGCGCGCGCATCGCCGGCTCGCTGCACATGACGATCCAGACGGCGGTGTTGATCGAATCGCTGAAGGCACTCGGTGCCGACGTTCGCTGGGCCTCGTGCAATATCTTTTCTACCCAGGACCACGCGGCTGCGGCAATAGCCGCCGGCGGTACACCAGTTTTCGCGTACAAGGGCGAGAGCCTCGACGATTACTGGGAATACACCCACCGCATTCTCGACTGGGGCGACGGCGAAACGGCCAACATGATTCTCGATGACGGCGGCGACGCGACGCTGCTCGCGACGCTCGGCGCACGCGCCGAAAAAGACCCGTCGCTGGTCGCGAACCCGACCAACGAGGAAGAAACCGCGTTGTTCGCCGCGATCCGCAAGCGACTGGAAGCACGCCCCGGCTGGTATTCACAGGTCTGCGCCAACATCCGGGGCGTGACCGAAGAAACGACGACCGGCGTGCACCGGCTCTACGAGATGGCGCGCCAGGGGCGGCTGCCGTTCCGCGCGATCAACGTCAACGATTCCGTCACCAAGTCCAAGTTCGACAACCTCTATGGCTGCCGCGAATCGCTCGTCGACGGCATCAAGCGCGCGACCGACGTCATGATCGCCGGCAAGATCGCGCTGGTCGCCGGCTATGGCGACGTCGGCAAGGGCTGTGCGCAGTCGCTGCGCTCGCTCGGCGCGACCGTGTGGGTGACCGAAGTCGATCCCATCTGTGCGTTGCAGGCGGCGATGGAAGGCTATCGCGTGGTGACGATGGAGTACGCCGCCGACAAGGCCGACATCTTCGTCACCTGCACCGGCAACAAGCGGGTGATCACGCACGACCACATGGCGAAGATGAAGGACCAGGCGATCGTGTGCAACATCGGCCACTTCGACAACGAGATCGACATCGCGTCGGTCGAGCGGTACGAGTGGGAAGAGATCAAGCCGCAGGTCGACCACGTGATCTTCCCCGACGGCAAGCGCATCATCATACTCGCCAAGGGGCGCCTGGTGAACCTGGGCTGCGGCACCGGCCACCCGAGCTTCGTGATGTCGTCGAGCTTCGCCAACCAGACCATCGCGCAGATCGAGCTCTTCAGCCGCTCGCAGGACTACCAGGTCGGCCAGGTGTACGTGCTGCCCAAGCACCTGGACGAGAAGGTGGCGCGCCTCCAGCTCAAGAAGCTCAACGCCCAGCTCACCGAGCTGAGCGAGGAGCAGGCCGCCTACATCGGCGTGAAGAAGGTCGGCCCCTTCAAGCCGGACACCTACCGCTACTAGGCGCCCCGCGCCGCGAGGCGTGACGTTCCCGGGCCCGTCCGGTGCTCCCTCCGAGCACCTGGCGGGCCCTTCTTCGTGCCCAGGCGCTCACGGGTGCCGGGTGACGCTCTCGGACCACAGGGACTCGGGGGCGCCGAAGACGGTCTCGACGCTGCCCTCCAGCACCCACCAGCCGCCCTCGGCAATCTCCTCCTCGAGCT
>DASSOO010000342.1:0-12107 GCA_035700455.1 Gammaproteobacteria bacterium | reverse complement strand
GGGCAACTCTACCCTGGCCCCCAGTCCCCGGATCCCAGCCCCTATATCTGCAACATCAACCGCGCCGGGTCCTCGAGCGCTTCCTTGATAGCGACGAGGAACAGCACGGCTTCCCGTCCATCAATGATGCGGTGATCGTAGGTGATGGCGATGTACATCATCGGGCGGGCAACGATCTGGCCGTCGACGACCATCGGGCGCTCCTGGATTTTGTGCATGCCGAGAATGGCGCTTTGCGGCGGATTGATGATGGGCGTCGACATCAGCGAGCCGAACACGCCGCCGTTGGTGATCGTGAACGTGCCGCCGGTGAGGTCGTCGATGCTGAGCTTGCCGTCGCGTGCTTTTTTTGCATAGTCGACAACGTTCTGCTCGATCTCGGCGAAGCTCATCTGGTCGGCGTCGCGCAGGATCGGCACCATCAGGCCGCGGTCGGTGGAAACCGCGATGCCGATGTCCCAGTAGTCGTGATAAATGATGTCGGTGCCTTCGACCGAAGCGTTGACGACCGGGAACTGCTTGAGCGCCTCGATCGCCGCCTTGATGAAGAACGACTGGAATCCCAGGCGCACGCCGTGACGCTGTTCGAACTTGTCCCTGTAATTCTTGCGCAGCTCGATGACTTTCGTGAGGTCTATTTCATTGAATGAAGTCAGCAGCGCCGCGTTCGACTGCGATTCGATCATGCGCTCGGCGATACGCGCGCGCAGCCGCGTCATCGGCACCCGGCGCGCCTCGCGGTTGCCGCGCTGCGCGCGCACCTCGGGGGCCGCGGCACGCTGTTCGGGCGCGGCCTGTTCATGCGGCGCAGACTCCTCACGCCGCTCGAGATAATCCATCACGTCAGACTTCGTCAGCCGGCCATCGCGGCCGCTGCCCTCGATCGCGTCCGGATCGAGATCGTGCTCCTCGACGAGACGCCGCACCGACGGACTCAGTTTCGCGGCACTCTTGCCGCGTTCTTTCGGCTCTTCCTCGGACTTGGCACGCGCGGGCTCCGGCTTCGCCTGCGCTTTCGGCTCCTCTTTCGGAGCGGCTTTTTCGGCTTCCGCGCCCGCCTCGCCTTCTTCGAAAATCGCGATCACATCGCCGCTGGTGACGGTGCTGCCATCCGCGATCCTGATTTCCTTGAGCACGCCGTCGGCCGGTGCCGGCACGTCGAGCACGACCTTGTCGGTTTCGAGATCGACGAGGTTCTCGTCACGCTTGACACTGTCGCCCGGCTGCTTGTGCCAGTTGACCAAGGTCGCTTCCGACACGGATTCGGGAAGCTGAGGGACTTTGACTTCGATGCTCATTCTTCTTGCGACTCCATTTGAATTCTTGCTGTAGGAGCGATATCGCGATCGTGATTTGCGGCGCCGAAGAATCGCGACGCGGGCGTCGCCCCTACAAAGATCTCGTTACCGCGTGCCCGCCTCAGGCCACGCTTTTGCGCTTCTGCTTGCTGCCGCCAATCTCGAGCGCGGCTTCGATCAACTTCTGCTGCTGCTGCTTGTGCAGGCCGAAGTAGCCGGCAGCGGTCGAGGCCGAGTCGCGCCGGCCCGCATAGGTCAGCGTGTGCCGTGTCGTGAGCGGTGCCTGCAGGCGGTGGCGAATCTGATACCAGGCGCCCTGGTTCTCGGGCTCTTCCTGGCACCAGACGATGTCCTTCGCGTTGCGATACGTCTTGATGATCGCCTCGTACTCGTCCTGTGGGAACGGGTAGAGCTGCTCGATGCGGGCAACGGCGATGTCGTCGATCTTTGCGTCGCGCCGCGCCTGCAACAGGTCGAAATACACCTTGCCGCTGCAGAACACGACACGCCGCACCTTGTCGGCGTCGAGCGAATCGATTTCCGGAATGACCGGGTGGAAGTGGCCGCCGTGGATGTCGTCCAGCGCCGAGTTCGACAGTTTGTGCCGCAGCAGGCTCTTCGGCGTCAGCACGATCAGCGGCTTGCGGTACGGCCGGACCATCTGCCGGCGCAGCATGTGGAACCATTGCGCCGGCGTCGTCGGCACGCAGACCTGCATATTGTTCTCGGCGCACAGCTGCAGATAGCGTTCAAGACGCGCGGAGGAATGCTCCGGACCCTGGCCTTCGTAGCCGTGCGGCAGAAACAGTGTCAAGCCGCACATACGGCCCCACTTGGCCTCGCCCGAACTGATGAACTGATCGATGACGACCTGCGCGCCGTTGGCGAAGTCGCCGAACTGGGCTTCCCAGATCGTCAGCATGTCCGGCTCGGCGCTCGAATAACCATATTCGAAACCGACCACCGCTTCTTCGGACAGCAGCGAGTCGATGACAGTGAACCGCGCCTGGTCATCGGCGATGTGCTTGAGCGGTATCCAGGTTTCCCCGTCCGCCTGGTTGTGAACAACCGCGTGACGATGGAAGAACGTGCCGCGCGCGCTGTCCTGGCCGGTCAGCCGCACGGGGTAGCCGTCGGTCAAAAGACTCGCATAGGCGAGCGTTTCGGCATAGCCCCAGTCGAGAGGCATCTCGCCGGCCGCCATCTTGCGGCGATCGTCGTAAAGCTTCTGGACCCGGTTCTGCAGCTTGAAGCGTTCGGGAATGAAGTTCATCGCGTCGGCGAGCTTGCGGGCGCGCTCGGCCGGCAGGGCGGTATCGACCCGGTCGTTCCACTGGCCCTTGTTGTAGCGGCTCCAGTCGACGGCGTAATCGCTGCCGCCGTTGTCGATGACGCCGGGCGCGACCGGCTTGCCTTCGTCGAGCGTCGCGCGGTAGCGGTCTTCCATCTCGCGAGCTTCGTCTTCGCCGACCATGCCGCCTTTGTGCAGGCGCTCGGCATACAGGCTCGTCACCGAAGGGTGCGACTTGATCGCGTCGTACATCCGCGGCTGGGTCGCCGCCGGCTCGTCGGCCTCGTTGTGGCCATGGCGGCGGTAGCAGATGAAATCGACGAACGCGTCCTTGTGGAAGACGTTGCGGTATTCGAGCGCGAGGCGGGTCACAAACAATGCCGCCTCAGGGTGATCGCCGTTGACGTGGAAGATCGGCGCATCCAGCATCTTGGCGATGTCGGTGCAGTACGGGGTCGAACGCGCATCGGCAAGATCGCTGATCGTAAAGCCGATCTGGTTATTGCAGACGATGTGCACGGTGCCGCCGGTACCGAAGCCGCGCGTCTCCGACATCTGCAGCGTTTCCATCACGACGCCCTGCGCGGCAAACGCCGCGTCGCCGTGAATCAGTACCGGCAGAACGCGGCCGATGCCGTTGCTCTCGCGCCGGTCCTGGCGAGCGCGGACCGAGCCTTCGACGACAGGGTCGACGATCTCGAGGTGCGACGGGTTGAACGCCAGCGCGACGTGCACCTTGCCGCCCGGCGTCTCGATGTCGGACGCAAACCCGAGATGGTATTTGACGTCGCCGGAGCGATCGGTGACTTTCGGGTCGTACTTGCCTTCGAACTCGTCGAACAGGTCCCGCGGCGACTTGCCGAGCACGTTGATCAGCACGTTGATGCGACCGCGGTGCGCCATGCCGATGACGATCTCCTTGACGCCGGCCTCGCCGCTGCGTTCGATCAGGTCATCGAGCATCGGGATCAGGCTCTCGCCGCCTTCGAGCGAAAACCGCTTCTGACCGACGTAGCGGCTGTGCAGGTATTTCTCGATACCCTCGGCCGCGACCAGTTCCTGCAGCACCTTGCGACGCCCTTCGGTATCGAGTGCCGCGCGGGCGTGGGGCCGCTCGATCCGCTCGCGCAGCCATTCGCGCTGCTCGGCATCGCTGATGTGCATGTACTCGAAACCGATCGGCCCGCAGTAGATGTCCTTGAGTGCCGCGACGATCGCCTTGAGCTGCATCGCATCCTCGCCCGGCAGCGAGACGCCGGCGAAGACGGTGTCGGCATCGGCCGCGGTCAGGCCGTGAAAATCCAGGGTGAGATCGGGAATTTCGGGACGTAGCTTCAGGCCCAGCGGGTCTAGATTGGCGCACATATGCCCGCGGCCGCGGTACGCCTGGATGAGGCGCATCGCCGCGGCACTGCGCCCGGCGAGATCCGGCGTTCCGCCGACCGCGGCGCCTGCTGCCTGGTGCGGCATCTGCGCCCGGCGGCGAAATTCCGCCTCCACCGGCATCCGCGGCACTTCGCCGCGGCCGTCGCCACCGGAGGCACCGCCGGCGCGAAAGCCGCGGAAATAATCCCGCCAGTGGCCGTCGACCGAGTCCGGATCCTCGAGGAACCGCTCGTAAAGGGCTTCAACAAACGGCGCGTTGGCGCCGAACAATGGGGAGGTGAGATATTGCTTGTCGAGTGAATCGCTCATTAAGTGCTCAAGAGCGCTGAAGGTTGTGCAAACAGTTAGTGCAAATCAATGGCTTGAACTATTTCTTCTCAGCCGATTCAATTCACGCACAACCTTTGTTGGAGACGGACCGACGCAGCAGAACCAGCCGCGGCGCGAGGCGCAGCGCCGGAGGAACCTGGATTTCGGTCGCAAATTCTATCCCATCCGGCCGCAATTAGAAACGGCCGGGGTCACGGAACGCGGCGGCCCGGCGCTTTTCCGCCTATAATTGGTCGGGCTCCCTGATTCGAGCGGCCTCATGCTGAACCCAGCCTTGGACGTTGGTGTACTGCGGCGGCAATTCGCAACGACGGGTCGCCTGCAGATTACGGATGCGCTGCAGGCGGCGGTTGCCGAGCGGTTGTTCCGGTGCCTCGACCGCGACGTGGCGTGGACGCTCGCATACATCGACGGCGATCGCTCAGTTACGCTGCCTCACGAACGCCTGAAGGCGTTGCGCCCGGAGGAGGCGGCCGCGATCCAGAGCGCCGTTCACAGTCGCGCCCGCGACAACTTCCAGTTCATGTACAACAGCTACATGATGGTCGAAGCCTACGTCCAAAAACGCGATCCGCACCTCCCGCTACACCGCTTCCTCGAATTCCTCAACACCCCGCCTTTTCTCGACTTCATCAGGCAGATCAGCGGCGACGGCAGCATCGTCAAGGCAGATGCCCAGGCCACCCGCTACATCCCGGGCCATTTCCTGAAGCGGCACGACGACAGCCCCAAAGAAGAAGGCCGGCGGCTGGCCTACGTACTGAGCCTGACGAAAGAGTGGCAGGCGGATTGGGGCGGGCTGCTGCAATTCCTGGACGAGTCGGGAGCAGTCATAGATACGTTCATGCCGCGCTATAATGCGCTGAATTTATTCAGGGTGCCGACGCAGCATTGCGTCTCCTATGTGGCACCGCATGCGCGGCAGCCGCGCTACAGCATCACGGGGTGGTTGAGAACATGACGGATTCCGCAGCGGCCGGAGAAAACGCTACCGATGTCGCCGAGGACGTCGCCAGGCTGGCACGCGACGCGGCCGCGGCCGCGCGCAACGGCGAGTTGGACCAGGCAGCGGCGATTTACCACATTCTCCTGCAGATCGTACCGCGCGACGTCGGCGCCCTCACCTTCCTGGGCATGCGGGCGTTTCAGCAGGGCGATTACGAAACCAGCAAGAAACTGATGCTGCGCGCGGTGGAAGCGCAGCCGGAAAGCGCGACGCTGCAACAGAATCTGGGCATGACCTACCACGCGGCCGGCGACCGCCGCCACGCACTGAAATGTTTCGAAACGGCCATCGCGCTCAAGCCCGATTTCGCACTCGCCTACTTCTATGTCGGGCAGGTACTGCAGGAAATGAAGCGCCTTCCGGAAGCGATCGCCGCGTATCGCAAGGGAGCAGGCCTCAACCCGCAGTTGGCGAAGGCGCACCTGAACGAGGGATCGCCGCCGTTAATCCGGGAGTTGGCCCGACGAGCGGAGCAGGCGTTCGAACAGCACAAGCTTAATTTGCAAAAGCAGGCGGTGCAGCGGCTGCTGGCGTCCGCCGGCGAAGTTCCGCCGCGCCTCAACCGTTTTCTGGAACAGCAGTTCGAGCGGGCGACGCCTGACTATACGCATCCCCTCCAACGGCCATCGTTTCATTTCTATCCGGGATTGACGTCCCGGCCCTGGTTCGAGCGCAACGAATTCGACTGGATTCCGGCATTCGAAGCCGCCTTTCCGGCTATACGCGATGAACTTGCCGCAGTGATCCAAAAGCCGGAAGCAATGCGGCCTTACGTGGCACATTCCGGCTATACGCCGGAAGAGTGGCGCGAACTGGCAGGTTCAGCGGATTGGAATAGCTACCACCTGCTGCGCGGCGGCGAACCGATTGCCGAGCATTGCGAGCAGTGCCCTCGCACAGCGGCGGCATTGGAACAGGTGCCGCTGGTTCAAGCTCAAGGCCACGCGCCGGAAGCGTTTTTTTCGATTCTTGCGCCCGGCGCACACATCCCACCGCACTTCGGCCTCGCAAATACCAAACTTGCGATCCATCTGCCGTTGATCGTGCCGCCTGACTGCGGCATTCGTGTCGGCGAGGAAACGCGTGGCTGGCGGGAAGGCGAATGTCTGATTTTCGATGACAGCTTTGAGCACGAAGCCTGGAATAAGAGCGAAGAAACACGCTGCGTGCTGATTTGCGAGGTCTGGAACCCCGAACTCACACCGCTTGAGCGCCAGGCAATCCAGACGCTGATCAAGACCGCCGACAACTTTCATCGATACTTTGACACGAACTGAGCCATGACCCGCGACGGCCTGGAAGCCTCCGCCATCGGTGGCAATCCGCAGGCCCAACTCGAACTGGGCGTGCGCTGTCTGGCTGCCGCCCGCGACGGCGGCGAAGCGCATGCCACAGGCATGCGCTGGATCACGGAAGCCGCGCAGCAAGGCCTCGCCGAAGCCCAGTGGATGCTGGGCAACATTTACGCACACACTTTATCGACGCCCGATGCGGCGCGTATGGCTTATGAGTGGTACGCAAAGGCGGCGGCACAACACTCTGCACCGGCCCAGGACCGGCTGGCCGACCTTCACATGCTTGGACGGGGAGCCCCGGCGGACGACCGCGAAGCCTTCCGGTGGTATGCCAAAAGCGCCACGCAGGTGCTGCCGGTGGCACAAGCCAACCTGGCCTACATGCATGCCCACGGAATCGGCACCGTAGCCGATCAGGACACGGCGACAACGTGGTTTCTGCGCGCCGCGGCGATGGGCAATGCGCGCGCTTATTTCAATCTCGGTCTGCGTTATGCGGCGGGAACGGGGGCGCCGCTGAGTGCGGTGCACGCCTACGCCTGGCTGCGTAATGCCGCCGATCGCGATTATCCCTTCAGCCTGGCGATGGCCGAAAAAGTCGGGGGCCAGTTATCCGGCGGCGAGCTCGCAAGCGCCGAGGCGCTCGCCGAGCGGATCCGGTCCAACCTTGCAGAAATGCGGCAACGACTGGGAGAGGCGGCGTCAAGCCTTGATCCCGGCAACTCCGGGCAGCTTCTCGCGTTCGGCAGCGAAGTCGAGGCACAGTTCGAACGTCTGAACGACCCGGCACTGTCGCTCGACAGCCAGCGCCGCGGGACGACGAGCGGCGACGCCGAGCGCAACTCGCCCCCTGTCGAGCCGAAGGCTGCGATGCGCAGTTGGCATCCGCGCGTGCTGATAATCGACGATTTCCTGTCACTGGATGAGTGCGCGCATGTCATGGACCTCGCAACGAGCCAGCTGGTTCCGTCCAGCGACTATCAACCCGCACAAGGGTCGGAGGAAATCAACGCTTTCAACGGCGATGCGATGGTGTTCACTGCACCGTTGTGCGATGCGACGCTGCGCAATATTGAGCGGCGGATCGCGTTGCATTCGCGAATGCCGCCGGACCACATCGAACCGCTGTCGGTGCTGCGCTACCGGCCCGGGCATGCCTATGACGCGCATGTCGATTTCTTTCGGGAGGACCGGCTGCGCGAAAATGAACTAAAAGGCGATCATGGCGGACAGCGGCTGTTGACGTTTCTCATTTATCTGCGGGCGCCCGAGGAAGGCGGCGAAACCGAATACATCAAAGCGGGGTGTACGGTTACCGGCCGGACGGGGATGGCGGGCCTGCATTACAACTGCCTGCCGTCAAACCTGCAGGACGAGATGACAGAACATCGCGGCCGACCGATCGTTCGCGGCGAGAAATGGCTGCTGCGCACAGCAATTCGCGAACACGGCCTGTACGGCCGGTAGCTGCAATCAAGCGCGTTCGAGTTTGAACGCGAAGGTATAACGCGGGGCGTAGCAGATCCGGTTCGGCGGACGGCCGACGTGAGCAATACTGCCGTCGAATACGACCAATCGGCCGGGCCGCGGGCTGACAACGAACTCGGCGTCCATCTTGCTGTTGAAGAACAACGTTTCCCCGCCCCACTCCGGATTCCACTCCAAGGCGATAAACCACAGCGCGGTCAACTCGTGCGAGCCGGGCTGCGCGTCGGTATGCGTAAACAGCATGTCGCCATAGGCTGCGAAATTGCAGTAGGCACGATAGGCCTTGTAGGCATGCGCGCCGTCGACGTGCCGCGCCGCGGCCAGCGCAGGCGCGTGCAGCGGCAACTGCTGCGCCTGCTCTAACGGAAGATTCAGCGCCCAGTGCTTGAACTGGCCGGTTTCCGGCCTTGCGACTTCAGTCTTGGTGAACGCACCGTTTTCCAGCGCACGCACCAGGGACGCCAGTTCCGGCGCTCCCACCAAACCGTCGAATACGCCGATGGCGCGGCCTTCGACGCTACCGGTTCGGGTCGGGATAATCGCGTTCACCATCAGCCCTGCACGAACGGCCGCTCGCGGAACCAAAGCGTCACCAGCCATTTCTCGCCGGCAACCACAGGCAGGCCGGCATGCAGTGTCGCCGGATACGGCCGCCGGTCGGGATCGCAATTATGCATGAGTAGCGCACGCCCGCGCCTGGGCTCGACGGTCTTCATCAGGCGCGGAAAGTCTGTGCCGCCACCGCGTTCGACATCGGTCAGATAAACGAACGTCGTGACCAGGCGTTGCCCGCTGGCACTGAGGCGCGGCTCCTTGGCCATTGCCTCCGGAGTGAAATAGTCGTAGTGCGGTTTGTATTCCTCTCCCTTACGGTAGTGCAGCACCGCGAGCGGCTCGGCATGATCGACCGGCATTTCCGCGAGCGTCGCGAGACGTCGTTCGACCAGATGCAACGCGATGTCCTTGGTAACCGGCTGGAAATTCATGGAGCGGCTGGTCCGCAGCGTACTCGAGACCATCTTGCCGCTGATGGGATCAAGAGTCAGCGATGCCATCAGGCTCGGCTCCGCAAGCATAATCAGGTAATCGCACTCTTCCCCGGTGAGCACGTTGTCGACGAAGCCGATACGGGGCGCACGCGAGATCGGCTGCAGCGGTTCAAGTACCTGTGCCGGCCACTGGAAGTCGGCTGCGTCATCCAGGGCGTCGGCCTGGGATTCCGGAGACGGCGGCTCAGCGGTTACTTCCGACAAGCTGGCCAGCCGGCGGACGCTCAACGCGACGCCGGCCGCGGCCGCCTGTTCGAACCAGTAACGCGCTCGCCCGGCATCGGCGTCGGTACCGTTGCCATGCAGGCAACGCATACCGGCAATGTGCATCGCGAGCGGATCGCCTGCGGCCGCTGCCGCGGTAAAGCAGGCGGTCGCCAGCTTCTGCCCGCCGCCGTCGTCGTTCGGCCGCCGTGCATGAATGAAGCCAAGTACGCGCAACGCACCGGGCGAACCCCCGACCGCAGCCTTGCGCAACAATCGGCCTGCACGATCATCGTCGCGCGCGACGGCAGCCCCTACGAAATAGAGATTCGCCAGCGTAAAGCAGGCATCCGCATGCCCGGCCTCGGAGGCGGCTTCGTACAGTTCCACCGCGCGGCGCACATCAGCCGTGACCCCCATGCCGTAAAGGTACATCGCCGCCAGCGCGTTCCGGGCAGCGGCCGATCCCGCGTCCGCGCCCTGTCGCAGCCAGCGCTCGGCGGCTCCGAACTGCTGGCGATGCAATGCGTCGACACCGAGCCGGCACAAAGCCTCCGGGTCGCCGCGGTCAGCTGCCGCCTGCAGCCGCGAATCGGGTTCACTCATTTCCGGCCCCTCCGCCGCCATGCGGACCTGCCAGCTTGAACGAACAGTTAAAGGCCACCGTAATGCGCTCGTCGCGGCCGAAGAACGGCGCAACCTCATGCATCAGGTAGCCGGGAAACAGAATAAGTTGCCCCGCACGCAGCTTGTAGTTGATCGAGGCGAACTCGTAGGGATCGCAAATCCGTGCGTTACCCGGATCGAGATACATGTTCGAAGCCGGACGGGCATCAGGGAATCGCAGCACGCCGCTGTCGGGCTGGTCGGGCGGATATTCGCCGGGGTGGACGCAATACACGCCTGACCACGACGCCATCGGGTGGTTGTGCCCGGCGATGTAGCCGCCGTAGCGGGTGATATGAAACCAGCAGTCCGGGTAGATGCGCAGCGCGGCAACTTCCGACTGCGAATAGTGATTCATTTGGGCGACGACATACGTCAGTGTTTGCATGCAGAATTCGCGCAGCGTGTGAATGCAGCGCTCAGGCCACGAAAATACATCGAACTCGCTTTCGAATATTCCGATCTGCAAGGTTGGGGTCTTGCGCTTTTTGCGATAGCGGTCGCCCTCTTTTTCCCGTGCCAGAAACAACTCCCGGAGGTCGCGATTCAGCGATTCGGAATTGGGGAAGTAGCTCTCCACGATAGGCGAAGCAAACGCACTCTTGATATTGATCGGAGGTGTACCGCTCATGGCCATGGACGTCAAAGAATCCTATGCCGGAAAACCGCGGCTATTCTGGAGGACGGCCCGGGTAGCGTCAAATGAAAAGACAGACAAAGCCGCCGCCTGCCAGCGGCACTACGGAACGGAAGACGAGCACCTGGCCCCCATATGCCGACGATCAACCCGTGATATACCGCTCCACGCCGGCCAACGCCGGCGTGGCCTCGATAAGACGCCGCCCCCACTCAATTCCCGTCCGAATTTCCGTGGCAAAGCTTTTCTGCGCCGCGGCGAGGGCCTGTTCTCGCATCGCCCGGCTGTATGGCCGTCGGGGTTGCTTCGCATAGGCAGCCGCAGCCGGCCCGCTCGCCAGCGCGCGAATTTCGTCTTCCGCGACGTCTTTGCCAAGAAAAGCAGCGATGGCTGTCAAGCCCGCCTCCATGTCCTGCAAGAATGAGTCGAAAGCCACCAGCATCGTCCGGTCCGGCGCATTGTTGGAGGCGCCAAGCAATGCCTGCATCGCCATGATCCAGTTCAGCGTAATCTGTCGCGTGTCATCGAGCTCGTGGAGCCGCGGTGTCGCGGCACCGCTCAGGCGGTGAAAGTCGGCAAGCCATTTCGGCGCGAAAGCGCGGCTGTTTTCGCGGTTCGCTTCGCTTTTCAACATGGTTTGCAGGCACGTGCCAAGGTCGACGTAAACGAGGATCAGGCGCGAACCTGCATTCCACTTCAGTGCGTCGTCGACGAGGTTTGCGCAAACGCTGGTGGCCTTGACCACCGGCGCATCGCCTCCACGGTAAGTCCTTCCCATAAACCTGACGACCGCGTCGAATAATTGCGGCCACTCGGGTGGAGCGATCGGGCACAGCGGCGTATCGAGTTCCCGCTTCACCATGCCCAGTGCCAGCAGCGGCAGCGGTTCGCGCAGCACATGGAATTCGGGCCAGGCGCCGATCAGCCGCGTCAGTAGCGTCGAACCGCAGTGCCCGAGGTGGAAAATGTAGTGAGGAGCACGCCCCGGCGGGATCGCCTCCGCGCACCGCAGTACCTCTGCAATCGGAACCCACACGCCTTCCGTGCCTGCATTGAGGGCCCTGTCGTCAAGAAAGCTTGCATGCCTGTAGGTCGAGCGGTCGATGCGGACGATGAGGGCGCGCCGATTGATAAAATCGACGGCATGCAGATAATGATCTGGATTTTCCGGCATACCCCGCAGCAGCGAATCCAGGCCGGCGGCATTGATCGTCATGGCAGCCTTGCGACTTGTTACGCTCGCCCGCATTATTGCACAAGCCTCGAACCCACGGCCCCAGTTAGCGCTGGCCAGACCGGAGGATATCCATGGCGACGTTAATTCCCGGCGATCGAATTGCAGACTTCGAACGGCCGGACCGGCAGGGCGAGCCCCGGACGCTTTACAAGCAGGATTTCGCCCGACCGCTCGTGTTCGCGTATGCGCGCACGAGCCAGGCAGCGGGAGTGCTGTTCAA